>DSDB01000686.1 GCA_011057845.1 Phycisphaerales bacterium
CAACACCGCATATTCGGGCATTGTGACGTGGAGATTTGTACCCCCCGATTCTCCTTGACCTCCGAAATGGGCATTTCTTACAATGCCACAGGTGGGGTACTTGGGTGTCTTGCCCTTTTGCCTTCCGTGGGGCCGTCGCCGTCGACAGCCGAAACTATGATGACTCTATTGCAGGAAAACGCAATGACTATGACGCGCACATCCACAGTCACAATCGCGACTCTCGGGCTTCTCCTTACCCCGGTGGTCGCCGGGGCCGCCGACTGGCCCTGTTGGCGGGGCCCGCAGCGCAACGGCCAATCGCCGGACACCGGCCTGCTCAAGGCCTGGCCGGCCGGCGGTCCAAAGCTGCTCTGGAAGGTCGAGACCCTCGGCAGCGGCTTCTCAACCGTCTCGGTGGCCGGCGGAACGATCTACGCCTCCGGTGATGCATCCGGCAATCTCTGCGTTTTCGCATTTGACATGGATGGTAAGGAGAAATGGAAGGTCTCTCCCGACAAGGCCTGGACGAGGGACCATCCGGGCTCGCGATCGACCCCCACCATCGACGGCGACAGGCTCTACATCCTGTCCGGCAACGGCGTGCTCGCCTGCCTCAAGACCGCCGACGGCTCCAAAGTGTGGTCGAAGAGCCTGGCCGATTTGGGCGGCAGACCGGGCGGCTGGGGCTACGCCGAGTCCGTTCTCGTCCTGGGCGACCTGGCCATCGCCAAGCCGGGCGGCGAAAACTGCATCGTCGCCTTCAACAAGAACAACGGCGAAATCGTATGGAAGAGCACTGGTTTCACGGCTGGACCTGAATACGGCTCCTGCGTACCCTTCACCCACGACGGAGTCGACATGATCGCCACCGGCACCCGGGGCGGCATCGTCGCCGTCGTCGCCGGGACCGGCAAAGTCCTCTGGTCCAATCCCTGGTGCAAGGACAACGTGGCCAACTGCCCCGACCCGCAGTACGCCGACGGCCGGGTCTTCTGGGCCAACGGCTATAACAAGGGCGGCATCTGTCTGACGCTCAGCGTCTCCGGCGATACCGTCGCCGCCGAGCAGGCCTGGACGACACGGAATATGGTCTGCCATCACGGCGGCTACGTCATCATCGACGGTCATATCTACGGCAACCATAGCAGCGGCTGGTCCTGCCTCGACCTCAAGACCGGCCAGGTCAAATGGAACGAAAGAGCCGTCGGCAAGGGCTCCTGCACCTGGGCCGACGGGATGCTGTACCTTTTCGGCGAGAACGGCGGCAAGGCCGCCCTGGCCGCCTGCTCGCCCGAAGGCCTGAAAGTCACCGGCGAAGTCACCGTCCAGGGCCGCGGCCCCAGTTGGGCCCACCCCGTTGTCATCGGCGGCCGTCTCTACCTCCGCTACGATACGAACCTCTACTGTTTTGACGTCAAGGCCCCCTGAGCCAACGGCGAATGCGGCCACTTTTTAGGAGTGTGTGAAATGTCAAGCAAATCAAGACGCGAATTCTTGAAGTGCTCACTGGCCGCCGGAACGGCGTTTGTCGTCTGCGGCACGCGGGCCACCCCCAAGGTCCTCGGCGCCAACAACCGCCTGCGCATCGCCGTAGCCGGCGTCAACGGCCGCGGCGATAGCCACATCAGTGGCTGGCTCGGGCAGGATAACGTCGAGATCGCCTACCTGATTGATCCCGACGAGCGGGTCCTGGCGAACAAGCTCAAATCCGTGGAACGCAAGGTCGAGGGCAAGTACACCTGCCAGGGCCTGACCGACGTCCGCAAGGCCCTCGAAGACAAGAACCTCGACGCCATTTCCATCGCCACCCCGAATCACTGGCATTCGCTGATGACCATCTGGGCGGCCCAGGCCGGCAAGCACGTCTACGTCGAAAAACCCATGAGCCACGACATCGTCGAAGGCCGTGTCGCCGTCGAGGCCCAGAAGAAATACGGCGTCGTCGTCCAGCACGGCACACAGAGCCGCAGCAGCGCCTCCAACGCCGGCCTCCACGATCTGGTCCGCTCCGGCAAGTTCGGAAAGATGAAGATCTCCTACGGCTACTGCTGCAAGCCCCGCGACGGCATCGGCTTCAAGAGTCCGTCCGCCCCGCCGGCCAATCTCGACTGGAACCTCTGGCGCGGCCCGGCCATTATCGACAGCTACCACGGCAACTACGTCCACTATAACTGGCACTGGTTCTGGGAAACCGGCAACGGCGATATGAACAACCAGGGCACCCACCAGCTCGATATGGCCTGCTGGGCGCTGGACAACGATACGGTCCATCCCATCCGCGCCATGGCCCTGGGCGGGCGTTTTGTCTGGAACGACCAGGGCGAGACCCCCAACACCATGTTCGGCATCGCCGAGTACCCCAACGGCCAGTTCGTCTACTTCAACGTCCGCAACGTCAACTACGAGGGCTACCCGCGTCAGGTCGAGAACGAGTATTACTTCGAAGACGGCGGCAAGATCATCCGCGGCCGCTACTATCCCAAGGGCAGCACTGAAGGCGAGAAGATCGACATCCCCGCCGGCAAAGTCACACCGGGCGGCAACTGGGGCAGTTTCATCGCGGCCTGTCGCGCCGGCGACCCGATGATGGCCAACGGCAACGCATGGGAGGCCCACAAGGGGTGTGTCGTGGGGCACCTCATGAACAACTCCTATCGCCTGGGCAAGGCCGTGCCCTTCAACGCCAGGGCCGGCGGCTTCGCCGACAACACGGACGCCTACGAGCACTTCATGAGACTCCATGAGATCATGAGCAATGGCGTCGGCGTCCCGGAAGACAAGGCCGAGTACATCGTCGGCCCCTGGCTGACCTTCGACCCAAAGACCGAGCGACACACCGGCGAATTCGCGGCTGAGGCCAACGAACTGCTCAAGGACGCCAACCGTCCCGGCTTCCAGATTCCGGAGGCCGGCAGGGTGTGAAACCTATTGCATTTGAGATGGCCAACACGGACAATGAAAAGGGCTGCGATGCAAGTCGCAGCCCTTTGATTATTCTGGGGACGGTGAAGCAGACTATTCGATGGTGATTTCCAGCCTGCCCTCAAGCACCCCGGCCAGCGGACCGGTATCCACCTTCATCGTAGCCGTGTATCGTCCCGGCTGAACGTCTTGACTCTCCCACGAGAGCCCGCAGGTCCCGCCTCACCCATATTCCAGCGTCTGCGACACCAACGGTTTACCCGCCGCGTCATGGATCTCCACCACGGGCTTGA
>DSDB01000043.1 GCA_011057845.1 Phycisphaerales bacterium
CCGTAGCCGCATAGGAACTGAAAACGTAAAGCGTAAAGACCAAAACCAGAACTCAAAACCCGAAACCTCACGCAGGTCGCGCCGAGGACTGGTTCTGGGTTTTGAGTTGTGGCTTGGGGTTTGAAGCTTTGAGTTTGCGGCTCCGTTTCGGGTGGCAGCCTCTTGCAACGAGGGGCTGATCTGCTTCGGCCCTTGCCTTCGGCAAAGGCCGCCACCCCTGGCCCACCAACCAGTCTGCTTCGGCCCTTGCCTTTGGCAAAGGCCGCCACCCCTTGTCCACCAGCCAGTCTGCTTCGGCCCTTGCCTTTCCCGAACTGGCTTCGGGACCACCCCTGGCCCGACGGACGAGGGCGAATGGACGATAGACGATGGACGCAATACGCACAACACCCCGGGATTCACATTCCATGCAACGAGGTCGTTGGCGCCATTGATGAACCAGGGGAGCTTTCCTTGCGTAGAGTCGCACCGGAAAGGATAATGCGGTTTATGGCAAGGATCGAATATCCCAAGGAGCCCTCTGCGATGAAATGGTCCTGGACGATGCTTCTGGCACTTGTCGCCGGCCTGTGGCCGGCTGCGGCGGCTGATGAGACCCCCGAGCGTTTCTACGACCGGGAGACGCCCGTCGTCCGCGTTTACCGGCAGACCCATAAGGCGGTCGTCAACATATCGGGGCGACGAACCGTGCGGACAAGCCGGGGATTTGACTGGCCCTCGTTCGACCTATGGGGGCCGGGCTACCGGCGGGAGATCGCGGTCCTGGGCTCGGGCGTGCTGGTGCATCAGGACGGCTACATCGTGACCAACGCCCATATCGCGGCGAACGCCGAGAAACTCAAGGTCTCGCTCAGCGACGGACGCGAGTTCCCCGCCGAGGTCGTCAGCACCGACGAGCAGAAGGATCTGGCCGTGGTCCGGATCGACACGCACGAGGAACTGCCCTTTATCCATCTGGGGACCAGCAACGACCTGATGATCGGCGAAACGGTCATTGCCATCGGGAATCCCTACGGCTTCGCCAATACCGTTACCAGCGGTGTTATCAGCGCCATCGGGCGCGACATCGAGGTGGCGGACGGTTTCTGGCTGCGGGGGCTTATCCAGACCGATGCGCCGATCAATCCCGGCAACTCGGGCGGGCCGCTACTGAATGTGCATGGCGATCTTATCGGCGTCAACACGGCGATACGGGCCGAGGCGCAGAACATCGGATTCGCCATCCCGGTTGACACGCTGGTGGACAACCTCCGCGAGATGCTCATGCCGGAGAATATGCGGCGGGTGCAACTGGGACTGTCCGTCGGGCGACGCAAGACCGTCGGCGGGTCGTCGGGCCTCGTGGTCATGTCCGTGGCCAAGGGCAGCCCCGCCGACAAAAAGGGTATCGCCATCGGTGATCTGCTGACGGCCGTCGACGGACAGGCGCTGAATACCATCATCGACTTCTACATCCACATGATGGGCAAGAGCGTCGGCGAGCCTATCCGTGTGACCTACCTGCACTTGGCCGGCGGTCGGTTTGCCAGTCAGACCGTGGAGCTGACGCTCGTGGAGCGGCCTCTGCCGGACGGCCAGAAACTCGCCTATGACCTGTTTCAGATGCGGCTGTCGCCGCTGACCGAGAGCGTGGCGCGGCGGTTCGGCTTCGAGTCGGCCTATCCCATCCTGATCATCACCGAGCTGCGTTCCGGGGGAACGGCGGCGGCATCCGGGCTCAAGGAGGGCGATCTGATCCTCGAAATCGACGGAACCACGGTGCGGAATCCGCGAGAACTGTCGCTGGCGATGGAGAAGAAGGCCGAGGGTGATCTGGTGCGCTTTCAGATCATGCGAATCAGCATCGGCGTTTTCGGTCAGATCGAGCGACGGTATCAGGTTACGCTCAAGGCCCAGATGATGCCATCCGACCCGCGACGTTTCTACTGAGACTCGCCCGGGCCGGTCATGCGTAGCGGCGGGCCGTCATCACAACTCCGCGGCCCCTTGAGGGCAGATAATGCCAGAGCAGCCGGTATAGCGACGGCTAGACGCCGACGACCTCGGCGTGATGGGTTCGCTGTCCCTCCAACTCCGCATGTAACAACAGTTCGTAGTTGAACTTAAGCGAGTTGTATATCGCTGTGTGGCGGAATCTTTCGCAGTCTCCGCCGGGATCAAACCTCCCGAGAAGTTCGGCTAACTCATCCAAATCTACGTCAGAAGCACTCATGAGAATCTCCATGGGAATAATGGCCAGGACAGTGGCCGACTGATGGTATCATCGGCAAGTAGGCGATGAGAACACGAAAATATTACCCCAAAGGGTCTTTCGCATAGATTGTGTACGTTGACGACCGGTTCTTGTGCAGGGGAAGCTGCAAAATCCGGCCTCAAGACTGTCAGAGGCCGGGCAGATCAGCGGGGGTCGGCGGCTAATCGCTCATTCGCCACAGAACCCGCTCGAATTGGGCCTTGCTGGCCCCGGGCGGGGCGGCCGGAGGACCCTCCAGCCCCCAGAGAACCGGGTCAAAAAGGCGTTCGCTGGTGCAAAAACGCACATGGCCGTCGCCGAAGAGGCCTTGGAGGCCCTCGGGTCGGCCGTTGCCTGCCGTGTGGGAGATCGTATCCCAGGTGTGGATTCGGTCCGTAACCAGGGTCTGACGGCCCAGGTCGTCCAGGCGTTTGCGGCCGTGGATCCAGTACATGTAGCCGGTGCGGACCTTCTCGTCGGGACGGCCGGACGGGGCGGACCAGAGGGCGTTGCCGGGCAGCCTGGGGCCGTTGGGGTCGCGGTAGTGGCGGTAGGAGAACTCGCCCATGCCGTTGAAGGGGCGACGCTCGCCGGATGGGCAATAGAACGTCCTGGGGTCGTCCACCATCGCCAAGCTGAACAACTTGCCCAGTTGCAGGGGTATGAGCCGGCCCTGGGGGTCTCGGTAGAGGCTTGTGCCGGCGATGTAGGCAATCCAGGGCTGGATAGAATCGGCGGAGGTGTCGTAGGTTTCGTAGGTCAGGCCACCGTACTGGGGGGGCAACATGCCGTCGAAGCTGCCCGCATAGGCGTACAGGCCCTGGCCGATGGAGCGGAGATTGGCCCCGCAGACGATGCGGCGGGCCTGTTCGCGGACCTTGCCCATCACGGCCAGTAGAATCCCCGCCAGAACCGCGATAATCGCGATTACGACCAGCAGCTCAATCAGCGTGAATGCTCG
>DSDB01000533.1 GCA_011057845.1 Phycisphaerales bacterium
CGCACCTTCGTTTGCCGAACTGGGGGTTTGCGGGTATGATTATGGCGTATCGTCGTCCCACGAAAGGATGAGCCATGCCCGCACCCGCTTCTGTGATCGAACTGGTCGAACGATTCGCGCGCAATCTGGACGCCTACAAGCGCCCCGATTACAAAGAGACCCGCGTGCGGGTCGAGTTCGTGGATCCCTTCTTCGAGGCCCTCGGCTGGGACGTGCGCAACGTCCAGGGGTACGCCGAGCAGTACAAGGACGTCGTCCACGAGGACGCCGTCAAGGTGGGCGGGGTGGTGCGCGCCCCCGATTATTGTTTCCGCGTCGGCGGCGCGCGCAAGTTCTTCTTGGAGGTCAAAAAGCCAGCCGTCTCGATCAAGGAGGACGTTGGCCCGGCCTATCAACTGCGCCGTTACGCCTGGAGCGCCAAGCTGCCGCTGTCTATCCTGACCGATTTCGAAGAGTTCGCCGTCTACGACTGCCGCCGGCGTCCCCAATCCGGCGACAAGGTCGGCGTGGGCCGTGTGATGTACCTGACCTTTGACCAGTACCCCGAACGCTTCGACGAGATCCACGCCGTTTTTGCCCGGGAGTCGGTACTGCGCGGCTCCTTCGACCGGTACGCCGAGGAGACGACGGGCAAACGTGGCACCAGCGAGGTGGACGCCGAGTTCCTGAAAGAGATCGAGGGCTGGCGCGACGTGCTGGCCCGCGTGGTCGCGCTGCGCAACCCGGCCCTCTCGGTGCACGAGCTGAACTTTGCCGTCCAGCGCACCATCGACCGGATCATCTTCCTGCGCATCTGCGAGGACCGGGGCGTCGAAGAGTACGGGCGGCTGCTGGCGCTGACCGGCGGCCCGCACATCTACCCCCGCTTGCACGATCTCTACCGCCAGGCCGAGGAAAAGTATAATTCCGGCATCTTTGACTTTGAGGCCGATGGCCTGACCATGTCGTTGACTATTGACGACAAGGTTCTCAAGCCGATCCTGGCCAATCTCTATTATCCCCATTCCCCCTACGAGTTCTCGGTGCTGCCGGCCGACATCCTGGGGCAGGTCTATGAGCAGTTCCTCGGCAAGGTGATCCGCCTGACGCCCGCCCACCGAGCCGTGGTCGAGGAAAAGCCGGAGGTGAAAAAGGCCGGCGGGGTCTATTACACCCCCACCTACATCGTGGACTATATCGTCCGGCAGACGGTGGGCCGGCTGGTGGAGGGGAAGACGCCCCGCCAGATCGCGGGGACGCGGGGAAGGGCGCCGCTGCGAATTCTGGACCCGGCGTGCGGGTCCGGTTCGTTTCTGCTGGGCGCGTACCAATATCTGCTGGATTACCACCGCCAGTGGTACGAGGAGCACGACCCGGCCAAACACGCCCAGGGGAAGCGGCCGGTTCTCTACCAGGGGCCGCAGGGCGACTGGCGGCTCACCACCGCCGAGAAGAAGCGTATCCTGCTCGATCACATCTATGGTGTGGACCTTGACCGGCAGGCGGTCGAGGTGACCAAGCTGAGCCTGCTGCTCGAGGTGCTGGAGGGCGAGAGCGACGAGAGCATCGGCCAGCAGTTGAGCTTTTTCCAGGAGCGGGCGCTGCCCAACCTGGACGACAACATCAAGTGCGGCAACAGCCTGATCGGGCCGGACTATTTTGCGGGGCAGCTCATGCCGGACGAGGAGGAACTGCGGCGGGTCAACCCGTTCGATTGGGAGGCCGAGTTCCCGGAGGCGATGGGGGCGGGCGGGTTCGACGCGGTGATCGGGAATCCGCCGTACATCCGCATCCAGACGATGAAAGCGTGGGCCCCGGCCGAGGTCGAGTTCTACAAGCGGGATTATCGAGCCGCCAGCAAGGGGAATTATGACATCTACGTCGTGTTCGTCGAGCGCGGGCTGCAACTGCTGAACGAACGCGGGCGGCTGGGGTTCATTCTGCCGCACAAGTTCTTCAACGCCCAGTACGGCGCGCCGCTGCGCGAGCTGATCGCCGAGGGGCGACATCTGGTCGAGATCATCCACTTTGGCGACCAGCAGGTCTTCGACGGGGCGACGACGTACACCTGCCTGCTCTTCCTGGACAAGGCCGACCGCGACCGCTTCCGCTTCGTCGAGGCGCATGATCTGGAGGGTTGGCGGGCCGGCGGTGAGGCGATAGAGGGTGAGGTCAAGGCAGGCAAAGTGACGGAGAAGGAATGGAACTTTGTAGTGGGCCCGGGGGCGGCGCTGTTCGAGCGGTTGAGCGAGATGCCGGTGCGGTTGGGGGATGTGGCTCGGATATTTCAAGGTCTCGTCACTGGTGCAGACAAGGTTTTCATATTAGAGCAAGTCGAGTCTTTGGATTCTGAACTGACAAAAGTTCGGGACAGCAACGGTACAGAGCTTGTGCTGGAAAGGGGTATTCTCAAGCCTTTCATCAAAGGTATGACTGTTTCTACGTTCTCCCGTCCAGAGTGGCAACATCGAATCATCTTTCCCTATAATCTGCGTGATAATCAAGCGACTCTGATTTCTAGTCGTGAAATGGCCAAGCTATACCCGCGAACCTGGGAGTATCTAAAAGGTAATGCAAAAATTCTGCGAGACAGAGAGAGAGGTAAATGGGATCATGCCCAATGGTATGCCTTTGGCAGATCGCAGAACTTGACCGAGATGGAGGATTTCAAGCTGATTGTGCAGGTGATTTCGCTGTTTGGTAGATATGCCTATGACAACACAGGTTTGTATTTCACTGGGGGTGGCAATGGCCCCTACTATGGTGTTCGTTGGCATAAGACAGATGACCCTCACTCGCTTCACTATTTGCAAGCTATTCTCGGTTCGCCCGTGCTAGATTTTTATTTGTATCAAGTCAGCAGCCCGTTCAGAGGGGGGTATTGGTCGTATGGCAAGCGGTTCATCGAACAACTTCCCATCCGCACCATCAATTTCTCCGACCCGGCCGACGCCGCCCGCCACGAGCGGATGGTCGCGCTGGTCGAGCAGATGCTGGCGCTGCACCAAAAGCTCGCCGCCGCGACGGTCCCCGCCGACCGGACGCTCTACCAGCGCCAGATCGAGGCGACCGACCGGCGGATAGACGCGCTGGTGTACGAACTGTACGGCTTGACCGAGGAGGAGATTGTCATCGTGGAGAACGCCTGACCTGGGGGAGCTTACGCCAGTCGATTGCGTGGTGGGGGGTGAGGGGTATAATTGGAA
>DSDB01000358.1 GCA_011057845.1 Phycisphaerales bacterium
CTCTGGCACCCGCCATTGCCGGCCATGAGGCTGGTCCTTCGCTGGGTGTTGCATAAAAGCAACACAAGGAAGGTTGGAAGATTCTGTAGGCCGCCTTTCTTGGCGTTTTCTGATGCCTGGGCTCGCCCATGTTGCCGCAAAGCAACACGGATGCAGGATCGGCGCAGTTATTGCCGTCGGCAGACCTGGGGCATGTCGTATAATCTACCCGACCGGCTCCGTTTTCAGTGGATATTATGGGATGGGGGACAACATAGAGCCTTTATGCTGCTGCCATCGGTGCTGGCACGGGTTTTGCCCCTTTATATACGGCTCATGGGCACGACCCGGAGGAACTCTGATTCGACACTGACAGCTTGCAACAGGAGAAAAGGTGATGAACAGCAACAACATCGAGCACAAGCTGAGCGAACTGGTCAAGGAATTCGGCGAGGCGGTTGAGCCGCAGCACCGCAAGCTGGCGCAACTGGCGGAGAAGGCCAAGGAGAATCACCAGAAGCTGGAGCAGAGTCTGTCGAGCCTGCAGGAGTTGCTCGATTACCTTCGGGTATGCATCAAGTACCAGGTCTTTGACCTTGAGGCGACGCGTCGGGAGAATGAGTATCTTCGCAAGCTGCTGGAAGATGCGGCCAGCTGAGTCGGCGTCCTGATTGGACGCATCGTTGAACGTATACCGGACCCGGTCCGTTTTGGGCCGGGTCTGATTTTGCGCCGAGGTTGCCAATGGCTCAACGTTCGATAGGCCGCAGGGGGGCAAAAAGTGCGTTTTTGGGCCGTTTCGCGGGAAAGTCGTGGGGGCATTTTGACGATACAACCAAGGCCCCCAAAGGGCAGGACTGCCCCGGTCGGATCGGCGAACAACGGTGCGGCCAACTTGTATAGAGACTTAGACAAGGCCGATCCGATACGCCGCGGTGTATGCGTTGACACCGTGCCGAACCTTTGTATAATGCTGGATGCTTCGTGATTGGGTGTGGTGTTGACCGTCAAGCGGGAGTATCAACCGGCGAAGGCAATCGCTTGAATCGGCAACGATGATACTGACACTAATCGGGGAAATGTGATGTTCGAACGTTTTACAGACCGTGCACGGAAGGTCATGGCCCTGGCCAATCAGGAGGCCCAGCGGTTCAACCACGAGTACATCGGCACCGAGCATATCCTGCTGGGGTTGGTGAAAGAGGGCAGCGGCGTCGGGGCGACGGTCCTCAAGAACCTTGAGGTGGACATCAAGAAGCTCCGCCTGGAGGTTGAGAAGCTCGTCAAGAGCGGGCCGGACATGGTCACGATGGGCAAGCTGCCGCAGACACCCCGGGCCAAGAAGGTGATCGAGTATGCGATTGAGGAGGCCCGCGCGCTGAACCACAACTACGTCGGGACCGAGCATATCCTGCTGGGTCTGCTGCGAGAGAGCGAGGGCATCGCCGCGCAGGTGCTGATGAACCTCGGGCTGAGGCTGGAGGACGTCCGGCAGGAGGTGCTGAACCTGCTGGGGGCCGGGGTCGAGGACGGCCCGCCCGGATTGGGGATGAAAATGAATCCGGCCGCCGCGGCCGCGGCGCGTAAGGCCAAGAGCAAGACGCCGGCGCTGGACAGCTTCGGCAGGGACCTGACGCAACTGGCCGCCGACGGCGAACTCGACCCGGTCATCGGACGAAAGAACGAGATTGAGCGGCTTATCCAGATTCTCTGTCGACGAACGAAGAACAACCCCGTGCTGCTGGGCGAGGCGGGCGTAGGCAAGACCGCCATTGTCGAAGGGCTCAGCCAACAGATCATCAACAAGCAGGTGCCGGAGATCCTCCGCGACAAGCGGCTGGTCGTGCTGGACCTGGCCATGATGGTGGCCGGGACCAAGTACCGAGGCCAGTTCGAGGAGCGAATCAAGGCGGTCATCAACGAGGTCAAACGGGCGAGGAACGTGGTTCTGTTCATTGACGAGTTGCACACGCTCGTTGGGGCCGGCGGCGCCGAGGGCGCGATTGACGCATCGAACGTGCTCAAGCCCGCGCTGGCACGCGGCGAGGTCCAGTGCATCGGGGCCACCACCCTGGATGAGTACCGCAAACACATTGAAAAGGATGGGGCGCTCGAGCGGCGGTTCCAGACGATTATCGTGGAGCCGCCGTCAAAGGACGAGACGCTGGATATCCTGCGGGGCTTGCAGGACCGATACGAGGCGCACCACCGGGTGCGGTTCACGGATGAGGCGCTGTTCCAGGCGGTGGAACTGTCCACGCGGTACATCACGGGACGATGCCTGCCGGACAAGGCCATCGACGTGGTTGACGAGGCCGGGGCGAGGGTGCGGCTGAAGAACATGGCCACGCCTCCAGACCTGGCGGAAATCGAAGAACGCATCGAGAAGCTCCAACGCGAGAAGGACGAAGCGGTTCGAGCGGCCGACTACGAGCGGGCGGCGTCGCTGCGGGATGAGGCGCAGCACCTGCTCGACGAAAAGACACGATTGCAGCAGAAGTGGTACGAGGAAAACAAGGAGGCCACGGGCGTCGTTGATACCGAGACCGTGGCCGAGGTCGTCAGCAAGATGACGGGCGTGCCGTTGACGCGGCTGGAGAAGAAGGAGGCCCAGCGGCTGCTGGAGCTGGAGACGGAGTTGCACAAGACGGTGGTCAGCCAGGACGAGGCCATCAAGGCCGTCGCCAAGGCGGTCCGGCGCAGCCGAAGCGGGCTGAAGGACCCGAATCGTCCGATGGGGTGTTTTATCTTCCTGGGGCCCAGCGGCGTAGGCAAGACGCTCCTGGCCCAGGCCTTGGCGGAGTTCATGTTCAGCGACCGCAACGCGCTGGTGCGGCTGGATATGAGCGAATTCATGGAGAAGCACAACGTCAGCCGGCTGGTGGGCGCGCCGCCCGGGTACGTGGGCTACGAGGAAGGCGGACAACTGACCGAGCGGATCCGGCGGCGGCCTTACGCGGTGCTGCTGCTGGACGAGATCGAGAAGGCGCACCCGGATGTTTACAACATCCTGCTGCAGATCATGGATGAGGGGCGTCTGACGGATAGCTTCGGCCGCAGCATCGACTTCAAGAATGTCGTGCTGATTATGACCAGCAACATCGGGGCGGACCTGATTAAGAACCAGTCGGGGTTCGGTTTTGGCAAGAAGACGGCCGAGGCGAATTACGAGAAGATGCGCGATATCCTGCAGAAGGAAGTGGA
>DSDB01000529.1 GCA_011057845.1 Phycisphaerales bacterium
GACCGCCCGGCCGACCGCCGTCCGCGACCGCCCCCGAACATGCCGCCGAACAGGTCGTCCAGGCCGAACATACTGAAGATGTCGTCCACGTTCATGCGGGAAAAGTCGTGCATCCCCGCGCCCCGCAGACCATCGTGTCCGAACTGGTCATACTGCCGGCGTTTGTCGGGGTCGCTGAGGACCTCGTAGGCCTCGGCGCACTCCTTGAACCTGGCCTCGGCGTCCTTGTTGTCCGGGTTCTTGTCGGGGTGGTACTTCATCGCCAGACGCCGATACGCGCGCTTGATCTCATCGGCGGAAGCGTCTTTGTTAACCCCAAGAACCTCGTAGTAATCGCGTTTCGCCATAACCTCCTGTTTGTGCCGCGTATCACCCGCCGCGTATTTGTATTGCGCCGTGCGTAGTGCGTAGTGCGACGGTACGCAGCATCACAGCTTCGTCAGCAGATTCGTTACGATTCGGCAGCAGTGGTCCAGTTTCTCCAATAGCCGGGCTTCCCCATCTGTTCGGTCAGCGCACAGCGCCTGGGAGCGGTTCTTCGTCCTTGTCTTCGTCCTTGAGTTCGGTGATCACGACGCTGGTCGTGAG
The DNA here is from genome assembly GCA_011057845.1 of Phycisphaerales bacterium. Classification (GTDB taxonomy): domain Bacteria; phylum Planctomycetota; class Phycisphaerae; order Sedimentisphaerales; family Anaerobacaceae; genus UBA2266. The sequence goes on from DSDB01000529.1 coordinate 589, forward strand.
CATCAGGCCGGCTACGGACGCGGCCATCTGCAGGACCGTGCGCGCCACCTTGGCCGGATCGATGATGCCTTCCTTGAACATGTCGACGAACTGACCGGTATTGGCGTTGTAGCCCAGGTTCTTCTGTTTGGCCTGCTTCTCCAGGAGCTGCGCGACAATAACGTCGCCCTCTTCGCCGCTGTTGTCGGCGATCAGGCGCGTCGGCCACTGGAGGGCCTTGGCGACGATGTCAAAGCCGATCCGTTCGTCACCCCTGGCCTTGGCGCGGGCCTTATCGACCTCGGGGATGGCCCGCAGGAAGATGGCGCCTCCGCCAATGACGACGCCTTCCTCGGCCGCGGCCCGGGTGGCGTGCAGGGCATCGTCCAAGAGGTCCTTGCGTTCCTTCATCTCGGCTTCCGTCGCGGCGCCGGCCTTGATGACGGCGACGCCGCCGGTGAGCTTGGCCAGCCGCTCCTGGAGCTTCTCGCGGTCGTAGTCGCTGGTCGTTTTGGCGATCTGATTGCGAATCTGGTCGCAGCGGGCGGTGATGTCCTTCTTCTTGCCGGCGCCCTCGATGATCGTCGTGTCGTCTTTGCTGACGATGATCTTCTTGGCCTGGCCGAGCTGTGAGAGATCGACCTTTTCCAGCTTGATGCCCAGGTCCTCGGTGATCACCTGGCCGCCCGTGGCGATGGCGATATCGGCGAGCATCGCCTTGCGGCGGTCGCCGAATCCGGGGGCCTTGACCGCACAGACCTTCAGAATGCCCTGCAGGCGGTTGATGACCAGAGCCGCCAGGGCCTCGCCCTCGACGTCCTCGGCGATGATCAGCAGAGGCCGGCCCATGCCGGCGGTCTTCTCCAGCAGCGGGATGATCTCCCGCACGTTGGAAATCTTCGTCTCGTGCAACAGGATATACACATCCTCCAGCACGGTTTCGAGCGTATCCGCGTTCGTCATGAAATAGGGCGACAGATAGCCCTTGTCAAACTGCAGGCCCTCGACGACCTCCAGTTCGTTCTCCATGCCCTTGCCTTCCTCGATCTCGATGACGCCTTCCTTGCCGACCTTGTCGAAGGCCTCCGCCAGCAGCTCGCCGACCTGCGGGTCGTTGTTGGCGCTGATGGCGGCCACCTTGGCGATGTCGTCGTGGCCCTTGACTGGGATAGCCTCGGACTTGATGAATTCCATGGCGACATCCGCGGCCTTGCTGATACCGCGCTGAATCAGCATCGGATTGGCCCCGGCGGTCACATGCCGCAGCCCCTCCGTGTAGATCGCCTCGGCCAGAACCGTGGACGTCGTCGTCCCGTCGCCGACGGCGTCGGAGGTCTTGCTGGCCACCTGGTTGACCATCTTGGCGCCGATGTTCTTGAACGGCTCGGGAAGCTCGATTTCCTTGCTGACGGATACGCCGTCTTTGGTGACTTTCGGGCTGCCCCAACTCTTGTGGAGGATCACGTTGCGGCCGGTCGGGCCCAGCGTCACCTTCACCGCGTTGGACAACTGCTGCAAACCGGCCTTGAGCTCGGCCCGGCCCGCATCGTTAAACATCATTTGTTTCGCCATGAGTATATCCTCTTAATCTGCTCGTTTGTCCGCTGTCGGATCGTTGCTGTGAATGCGTTGATTCGTTACTTCTCCACCACGCCGAGAATCTGGTCTTCGGACACAATCATGTACTTCTCGCCGTCGACCTCGACCTCGGTTCCGGAATACTTGCCGTAAATGACCTCATCGCCCTTCTTGACGTTCATCGCGCCGCGGCCGCCGTCGTCGAGCAGCTTGCCGGGGCCGACCGCCACGACCTTCCCCATCTGGGGTTTCTCCTTGGCGGTATCGGGCAGAATGATTCCGCCGCGGGTCTTCTCTTCGGCTTGCGACTGCTTGATTACGACCTTGTCATCCAGAGGTTTCAGCTTCATAACTCACTCCTTAGTCTATGTCCGTCGAATGGTTGTTATCGTATGATCCCATGACGGCCCGGTCACCTGACCGGGACCAGTCGAACACTTCTCAGATTCATCACGGCGGCTCCCACGAGCTTACGGGGGACCACCTTCAGGGTGTACTCGCCCGCGGCGTCCAGCTTAACCGCGCCGATCTTCTCGGTGACGTAACGGTCCCAGTTGCCGGTGCCCTTGACCGCCGCTTCGATGTCCTTGCCCGCCACATCCACGACATACGTACTGCCGCCGTCGCCCTCGCAGGCCTGGGTGACTTCGATCTCGAATTCGCCCGGCCGGGCCACGGTGAAGTTCCAGCTCACGCTGTCCTCGGCGCTGGTCCAGAAGCCGATGTTGTCCTTGGCCCCGCCGGACTCATATTGGGCGCGGTCGCCGTCAATCTTCGCTACGGCCGCCCGCAGCACCACGGCCCCGTCGGCGTCCTGGACCGCCTGGATGTCGACGACCTTCGGCTCGCCGACGATCTCCAGCACCACAACCGTATTGATCGGGTCCGACGACTCCGCCGGCACGGCGATGGTAGTCGTCAAACCGTCGCGGCGAACCTCCAACGAGGTCTTGTCCGCCAGCAGATACGCTTTCGTCACTTCATTCTTGATCTGTTCGACGAC
>DSDB01000417.1 GCA_011057845.1 Phycisphaerales bacterium
CCCGGCCCCGTCAAGCCCGCACCGACGCCCGAGGCCGCGTTTTTCCACTATCCGGCCCGTTTCCGCCCGTCGCTATCGCACGATCCCGCCCGGATTCCCGATCCGGCCCACTCGCAAGGGCCCGTAAGCCGCAACCCGGACTCAACCGTTCAGCATCCAGATTACACGACCGCCCACCCCCCTGTCAAGAGAAAACAGGAAAAGTAGTGATTTGTTTTTGAAATCCCTACACGCCTCCGGCCCCAATCGATAATCGTAGGCCGAGACCCGCGACCCGCGTTTGTGTAGGGCAAATCGCTCAGCCGGCATGGGGCCCGGTAGATATGCAAAGGTGGGCTACTTGGCTGATTTGGCATGCCTTCACACCGACCTCCGGCATTTGGCTTGTGGCGCAGGGCGTAATAGCGGTATAGTGGGCCCGTCGCCCGCTCGCCTGGCAGAGATACGGGGTATAGGCGGTAGACCTGCATGTTGGGTGCCGGTGTGGCCTTTTCTTGATTCCGAGCAGACCAGGAAGTGAGTCGTTTTGAATGAAACTGAATATCCTGTGCGTGGGTGATGTTGTCGGAAGACCGGGGCGGCGGGTGCTTGCGGATAAGCTCCGTAGTCTGGTCGAAGACAGGCGGATCGACTGCGTCATTGTCAACGCCGAGAACGCCGCCGGCGGCTCGGGCCTGACGCCCCAGATATATGACAAGCTCCTGAAATACGGCGTGAACTTGGTGACCCTGGGCGACCACGCCTATCGAAAGCGCGACATTATCCCGGTTCTCGAGAACTCGGATCGTATCGCCAGGCCGATGAATCTGTCGGCGCATGCCGCGGGGCGGGGTTATGCAAGCTATCGCACCAGCCAGGGGCCGGTCGTCGCCGTCGCCGTCCTGATCGGACGGTTGTTCATGAAACCGGCGGATTGCCCTTATGAAGCCGCGGATCGGCTGGTTGGGACCCTCAACCAGCAGGCCGACATCGTCCTGGTCGAGATGCACGCGGAGGCCACCAGCGAGAAGATCGCCATGGGATGGCACCTCGACGGCCGGGTCAGTGCGGTGTACGGGACCCACACGCATGTCGTTACGGCCGATGAGCGGATTCTAACCGGCGGAACCGCCTATATCACCGATCTGGGAATGACCGGAGCCCACGATTCCGTCATCGGACGGGCCAAGGAGAACGTCATCAAGTCGTTCCGAACGCAGATGCCCTATCCGTTCGGCGTGGCCACCGAAGACGTGCGCATAAACGGCGTGCTCGTCACGATCGACAGCAACACCCGGCGGGCTGAGCATATCGAACGCATCCGTCTGGATGCGGGGACCGCCGGCGAGACCGGATACGACAGCGACGATGGTTCGCCGGAGTATCTCGGTCAGTTCTGAGTACCGGACGACAACGCCTTATGAAGAATCCCCCGGATGGGTCTCGGGCGCATCTTCCCGGCCGGATGATGGCGCCGCCCGGCGTTCAGGCACGCGCAGCGGTGCGCAGTCGGCCAGGAATCGAAGGGCCGATCGGGTCTGGTCGGTCAGCGCCGCCAGTTCCGCGGCAAGTGGTCTTTGTGCGGCATAGGTGATGACCGCCGGCGCCGGCTGCTCGGCAATGGGACCGGCGATAACCCGAGAGGCGGATCGGACATCCTCAATCGCCCGTAGCGCCGCCGCATAGTCGGTTCTCGGGGGCTGGGGGCGCGTACCGTGATAGTGGATGGCCGCCAGAGCAGCGATGACGATGGCCGCCGCGGCCGCAAGGTACATTCGGCCAAAACCGCGGCGCGTTGGCGCAACGCCGACGGCGGAGACGATCCGCTCCACCGAGACAGATTCCGCCGGACAGACGTCTTCGCGGGCCTGGGCGGTCAGACTCTCGCCGAGCCGCAACGAAAGCTCATGGAAACCGCGACAAGCGGCACAACGCCGAACGTGTCGCTGAACACCGGTTGACAGCGGGGCGTCATTGTCCAGTGCGTTCGATATGAGCCATTTGTATAATGGACACCAAAGCATCATGCACCTTTGACAGCGAATGTGGAGACCGTGTCGTCCCGGACCGCCGAGCCGCCGGGGGCCTTGGACTGCCTATGTGTGGATTTCAGTGTATTGCATTTCGACCGGCCCGGCGGCAGCGACGTCGCGCCTGATGCAAGCGACGGAGCCGCCGATTCGACAATGTCGGCCCCGTCGGGCGACTGTCCGATCTGCCTGGCGAGGTTCACACGGGCCCGGTGCAGGAGCACCTTGACGTTGATGCAGCTCTTGCCCAACACCTTGGATATCTGACTGACCGGCATGGCCTCCGCGTACCGAAGCCACAGGGCCCGATACTGCGACGGCGGCAGCCTCTCGGCCAGACGCCACAGATTGTCTCGGGCGTCGCGCCGGGCCAGCAGCTCATAGGGCTCCCCCGAATCCAAGGCGTCGACCCATGGCTCAACCGACGAAGCCGATGCACTGCGGCGGTAGTGGCTTACGGCCAGACGGCGGGCTATCGTGTAAAGCCACGTCGAGAACTTCCAGGAATCATCGTACCGGTGCAGATTGGCATAGGCCTTCACAAACGTGTCCTGAACAAGGTCCTCGGCGTCGGCGGCACAGGCGGTTCGGCCACGAAGGAAGCCCCGCAACCGTCGGTCGTATCGCTGGACCAATTCCGCGAACGAGGCCTTGCACCCGCTCCGCGAGCGCAAGGCCAGTTCCTCGGCCGACAAGTCGGACAACGACTGCGAAGCCCTGTTTACTGAACCGCCTTGGCCTGTTGCATTTGCCATAGTTCCTTCAGCAGCGCGACCAGCGACTCCGCCGGCGTCTCAAAACGGACGCGAAGCGTGTCCTGGACCCGGCTGGTCTGTACCTTCTGGGCAAGTTCCGCCAGCTTGGGTTGTTCCGCCGAGGCCAGCATGGCGAAAGCCAGCAGACCATCCATCATCTTGTTGAGATTGATGGCGGCATCTTCGGAGTTGGCCGTCAGGCCGCCCTCGATGAAGAAACTGCCGGCCGACTCACCGACCGCGACACCCAGTTCCTTGGCCTGTTTGAGCATCTGCGCCTGGGGCTCATCGCCGGCCAGCTCGTCGACGCGATTAGCCGCGACCTGAATAAACGCCCCCTTGAGCCTCAGCTCGCTCTGGGCAAACGTGCCCGCGTCGGC
>DSDB01000002.1 GCA_011057845.1 Phycisphaerales bacterium
ACGAACAGACAATCCGGCTCGGCCGAGACCTGCTTGGGGCTCGTCCCCGAAGCCACCAGCGAATGGAATCCGCTGATGGCGCCGCAGGCGATGGTGACGAACAGGACCGGCCACAGGGGCGGAACCCCGGCTGGCAGATCATGGTTCACCGCCGGCGCCGCCAGCGGCAGACCCCCGCGCACCGAACTGACCACCACCCCCAGAACCAGCAGGGCCATGGCGACGAAAAGCTGCCAGGCGTTGATGTAGTCGCGCGGCTGCAACAGCATGGTCACGGGCAGGTTCGACGCGAACCAGCAGTACACCAGCAGGATGATGACCCACAGGCCGGTTGGCGGGATGCCGAACGCCGAGCCCATCAGCAGCGGCAGCCGGCTGCCCACGGCGATGGTGATGTAGAGCGCCACGACCGCCACGAGGGTCGCGGCCGTCACGTTCGCGCTTCTCTTGTAGACGGCGTAGCCCAGGCCCATCGCAATGGGGATTTGCAGCCACACGGGGATGACCGCATTGGGAAAACGCGCAAAGACCGTCGCGATAACGACCCCGAAGATGGCAATCACAATAAGCAGACTGAGAAAGACCACCGCGAAGAAGATGAAGCGCACACGGGCGTTGATGTACTTGGCGGCGATGTCCGAGATGCTCTTGCCCTGGTTGCGCATGGAGACCACCAGGGCGCCCAGGTCGTGAACGGCCCCCATGAGAATCGATCCGAAGAACACCCACAGGACCGCCGGCAGCCACCCCCAGATCACGCCGATGGCCGGTCCGACGATAGGCCCCGTTCCGGCGATGCTGGTGAAATGGTGCCCGAAGATGATGCCCTTGCGTGCCGGTACGTAGTCCACGCCGTCCCGCAACTCCACCGACGGCACCGTCGCGTCCGCTCGCAGGTGAAAGATCTTTCTCGCAAGGAATCGGCCGTAGGTATGATACGCGACCAGATACCCCGCGCCGCAAACAAGCATGAGCACCAGAGTTTCCATAGGTCTTCCCGTCCAGAGAACCGCGGCGGTCTTACGACAACCGCGTCAGGAGTGTTTTCATGGCCAACGTCATGGCCGGGCCGTACTTGCCAACATCGCGCACACGGACAATATACCGCTGCCCCGGACGGTCGGCAAGGGTCCATCGCGTTGTTCCGCCGGCGTCGCGGGTGATGCGGTTGGTTTGTGGCATGGCTGGGCCCTCGTTGGCGGCAGTCTTCAGGACGGCGGGCGCGAGGACTTGTCGGTGTTGGTCCTTCGCGAACGGGCGAAGAGCTTGATGGGAACCTCCGGCAGGTCGAGCAGGGTCCGCAACCGCCCGACCATGAACCGGCGGTAGTTTTCATCGAACAGCCGCGGGTCGTTGACGAACATCAGGATCGTCACCGGGCTGACGGCCAGTTGCGTGGCGTAATAGACCTTGGGCCAGCCGGCCACGCCCCGCCTGGCGCCGCTGCGCTCGGCCTGGGCCGCCTCGATGGCCTTGTTGAGTTTGGGCGTGGGGATCCACGTGGTGCTCTGCTTGAACAGTTCCGTGGCCAGGTCCAGCACGGCCTGCACGTTCTTGCCGGTTTTGGCGGTGGTAAAGGCGATAGGCGCATGACGCAGACCCGATAGCTGCGTCGAGAGGTATTCGTCGAAATCGCCGGTAAACGCGGCATCCTTGGCCAGGTCCCACTTGTTGATGACGATGATGACCGGCTTGTACTCGTCGGCGATCAGGCGGGCAAGCTTCTTGTCCACCTGGGAGATCGGCATCGTGGCGTCGATGAGCAACAGGACCACGTCGGCCCGGCGGACCGAGCGCGTGGCCCGGACGTAGCCGTAGAATTCGATGCTGCCGTCCATCTTGCCGGTCTTGCGGACGCCCGCGGTGTCGATGACCAGCAGCGTCCGGCCGTCGCGTTCGACCCGCACATCGACGGCGTCGCGGGTCGTACCGGGAATCTCGCTGACGATAACGCGGTCCTCGCGGGCGATGGCGTTGACCAGGGTGCTCTTGCCGGCGTTTCGCTTGCCGACGATGGCGAGCTTCATCACGGGCTCGACCGGCCGCTCCGATTGCAGGTGGGCGATCCGCTCGATAATCCGCTCCAGCAGGACGGCCTTGTTGAAGTTGTTCGTGGCCGAGATGCACAGGAACTCCCCGAAGCCCAGGCGACCGAATTCCGCGGCATTGGGCATCAGGGCGGCCGTGTCGGCCTTGTTGGCCACGCCGATGACCTCCAGCGACTGGCGGCGGAGCAGTTGGGCGATCGTCTCGTCCAGCGGTGTCAGGCCGTCGCGGATGTCGACCATGAACACCACAAGCTGGGCCGACTCGATGGCCTTGTGAATCTGCTGCTCGACGTGCTCCTCCAGCCGGTCGGAATCGACGATGCCGTAGCCGCCGGTGTCGATCAGCTCGAAGTATCGCTCATTGACCTCGATAATCGTGCTGATGCGGTCGCGCGTAACCCCGGGCGTCGGCTCGACGATGCTGATCATGTGCCCCGAGAGGGCGTTGAGCAGCGAACTCTTGCCGACATTCGGCCGACCAATAATAGCAACCTGAGGCAGCGCCATAGGATTTTTGGGGGCTGGAATAGCGTTTCAGTTCAGTACGAGCGAGCATTATAGCATAATTTGTGGAATTTGGAAGCGCGATCGCGCGGGGACGATTTGGGGGGCGATGGACGATAGACGGCGGACGAGACGGGCGGAATTCGAAAAACTCAACCGTCGAAAGCCGGCTCTGCCTGGCCGCCGCCGTGCTCAAAGAGACCCTATTTCTGACGGTCATGTGCCTCGCTGCTACGGGCAAGCAATTGAGACTTGGTAACTTTGATGTAATCACTAACATGCTTGAGAAGGCCCTTTTCATTAACTGAAGGGGGCTGGAGCTTCTCGGCCCAAGATCTCCCGGGATGCAAAACATCCCAAGCTGGCCGCTGCTGTTTCTCCCGTCCACCGCCCGGAGCGTGATTCCCAAATCCGTCGATGCAGCGATTCCATAGCGGCGCGAACATTTCAATTGGGCGTAACTTGCCGCCCGCTACGCTGTTTTTCGGTATAGACGACGCACCCGCCGACGATAGGGATACAAGTTGCGCATGTCGGTTCTGATGCGATATTGCTGAAACGCATCCCAGTCTCC
>DSDB01000526.1 GCA_011057845.1 Phycisphaerales bacterium
AGCCCCGGCCCCGCCTCCGCACCACCGCCGGGCACGCCTGGAATATCGCGGGCAATGCCCGCCGAAAAGTATAGAAAGACCACGAACAGACAGAGCAGAACCAGCCCGTCCGCCCGCGACAACACCCCCGCCGACGCTCCGTCGAGAATCCGGTCGTTGACCATCACGGCCGCGACCACCGCCGCCAGCAGGTTTAGCGGTATCTCCCGCCAGACCGTCCCCACAGTCACGGTCAGCGGGAAGATCACCCCCGCGACGCCCAATATCAGCAAAATGTTGGCGATGTTACTGCCGACGATATTGCCGAACGTAATCCCACTGCTACCCTCGAGGCTGGCCGTCACATTGACCGCCAGCTCCGGCAACGATGTCCCGAAGGCCACCACCGTCAGCCCGATCACCAGATCGGATACGCGCAGCCTCTTCGCCAGAGACGATGACGCCCCCACAAACAGGTCCGCCCCCTTGATCAGCAGGACAAACCCAACCGGTATCAGGAGGTATGCCAACACGCTTGCCGGGCCATATCATGGGTCAGTTGTGACGCGCACATCAACTCCACCGCGTTCGCTCGGACATGCGCAGACACAAACACACCACGGCCGCGTAACCTGATATACGCACGACCACGCCGCAGTATACAACACCCCAATGGACCTATTTCTTGCCCCGCCAGGAAAACGGGCGCATCTGATGCTTCTTCGCTCGGACTTGCGCCCGCAGCCGCTGATTGCCCTTCAAGGGCCTCCCTACACCTATCTTACTCATACCAACTCCTTATTCAGATCCCGGCCGGACGAAACCACCGCGGCCTCAATCGACAATTTGCCCAAACCTGTATGTTATCATGGTTCTCTGCCCTTGTCAACGACGGCCTCGCCCCAATCGCTCATCGAGAAGCGCGCCCTAGCATCCAGCAAGTGCCCCATCAGGTACCCCTTCGCCGGGCCGCCCAGGTGCTCCCACGGCAGGACCTCATCGTCCGCAAAGCCTCGCTGCGCCGCGGCGTCCACATCCAGCCCCGCCTCCGCAAACGCCCGCCGCCAAAGCTCGAAATCGAAGCACTCCGCCCACAGGTCGAATCTCGCCCCCCCGCGCCACGCCGCCTCGATCACCGATCCCAGTTCCCGCCCGCCGCGGCCGATCGCCGACTCCAGCACGCTGCACTCAATCTCGTGGAACTTGAACCGGCACATCCGTGCATTGAGACACCGTTTCTCCTCCAGAATCAGACGCCGCGCCTCCAGGAAATACTCCCGCGGCCGCTGTCCGAGCCATTGCAGCGGCGTATGCGGCTTGGGCACGAACCAGCTTACCGTGGCATCCACCTGCCCCATACGCCGGCTGACTCCCTTGCGCAGCTTCGCCAATTCATAACACAACCCCGCGATCCGCCGTACATCCTCCCACGTCTCGCCCGGCAGACCCACCATGAAATACAGCTTGAACCGCTGCCAGCCAGCCCGATACGCCGCCTCGGCCGCGGCGTATAAGTCCTCATCCCGAATGGGTTTATGAATAATCCGCCGAACCCGCTCGCTCGCGGCCTCGACCGCCATCGTCAGCCCGCCCTTGCGGACGCTCGTCAGCAGCGTCGGCAGCAGCTTCAACTCCTGGTCCACCCGCAGGCTCGGCAGCGACAGCCCTACGTGCTTGTCCGCGAAAAACGCGTGCAACCGCCCCACCAGCTCCTCCAGATGCGGGTACTCCGACGTCGAGAGGCTCAGCAGGCTCACCGTATCGAACCCCGTCGCCGCCCAGCAGGCCTTGGCAATCTCGACGATCCGCTCCACGCTGCGATAGCGGATCGGCCGCCGGCAGTAGCTGGCCTGGCAAAACCGGCAGCGACCGGGGCAGCCCCGCATGATCTCCACGCTCACCCGCTCGTGGACTGTCTCGGTAAACGGCACTATCGGCCGCAGCGGCACGGCCGCCCCGTCCAAATCATCCACCACCGCATTCTCAAACCGCGCCCGCGGCCCATCGACCGTCCTCTCCAGTCCGCTGCTCTGGGTTGTCATGCCGAGCGAAGCGAAGCATCTGGGCCTCGAATCGGCGCTATCGCAAGTCCGCGGCCCGGGTTCTTCCCCCTCACGACGTTCGGCGTCAGAATGACATTCAGCATCCTGGGCCGGCTTCCTCACGACCAACCCCGCATACCGCCCATCGACATATCGCGGCGCATACAGACTGGGCACGTAGGCCCACGCAAACCGCCCGGCCGCCTCCAGGAGCGTGGCCGAGCGGCCGATGCCCCGGCGTTTGGCCTCCAGTAGCAACTCCGCCAGCGCCACGGCCGCCTCCTCCCCTTCGCCCAGCACGAACAAATCCACGAAATCCGCCATCGGCTCGCAGCAATTGGCCATCCCCCCGCCCGCGACCACCAGCGGCGAATCCTCACCCCGGTCGGCCGCCCGCACCGCCACCCCCGCCAAATCCAGCATGTTCAGTACGTTCGCATAGCACAGCTCCGTCGTCAGGCTGAAAGCCACCACATCGAAATCCCCCACCGCCGCCTTCGATTCCAGCGTGAAAAGCGGCATTCCCCTGTCCCGCAGCACCGCCTCCGCATCCGTCCACGGAGCGAAGACACGCTCGGCCGCCACCGACTCCATCCGGTTGAGCACCTCATAGATAATCGCCATCCCCTGGTTACTCATCCCGACTTCGTAAACATCCGGAAAACAAAGCGCCACCCGCAACTCGCACGCCCCCAGGTCCTTCCGCACCGCGTTCACCTCCCCCCCCAAATACCGACTAGGCCGCCTCACCAAAGGCAGAAACACGCCCTCCACCCAGTCGCCCAGAATCGCCACACTGTCCTTATGTCTTCGTTTCACCCCCCCATTATACCGCCCGCGGGCATTTCCGCCCACCATCGTGCCCTCGCGTAGCACGGGCATCCCCCCTCACGTGGCGAGGGCGTCCCGCCCTTGCGTAGCACGGGCATCCTGCCCGTGCATAAGAAATCCGTCGCCGAAGGCGACTCAACACCGTAGGGGCGGCCCCCCGTGGCCGCCTGTCATCCCCGCGAAGGCGGGAATCCAGAAGGCAGGGTGTGCAACTCGTTGCACACGCGCACTTCTCCTCACACGGCCCCAACAC
>DSDB01000076.1 GCA_011057845.1 Phycisphaerales bacterium
CCCGCTGAAGACCCGCGTACTTGGGCGAACCGGCTGCAAGGTCACGGTGCTGGGCCTGGGCACCGCGCCGGTGGGCGAAGGGCCGCCGGATGTTCAGGAGGGCATCAAGGTCTTCGAGCCGGTCCTCGATGCCGGCGTCAACTACGTGGATACCGCCCGCATCTATGGCAATGCCGAGGAGATCCTGGGGCAGGTGCTTCCGAAACGCCGCGACAAGGTATTCCTGGTGACGAAGGTCTCGACGGACTCGGGCCAGCGGGCCGAGCAGTCTCTGGAGCAGTCGCTGCGCACGCTCAAGACGGACTATCTCGACCTGGTGCATATTCACAGCATCGGCGGCAAGAACATCGACCGCGTCCTGGCGCCGGACGGCGTGCTGGAGTACCTGCTCAAACAGAAGCAGGCGGGCAAGATACGGTTCATCGGCACATCCGGGCACAACCGGCCGGCCAATTTCGTGCGGATGATCCAGACCGATCAGATCGACGTGGTCATGCCCGTCATGAACTACGCCGACTGCAACATCTACAACTGCGAGGATGTTGTCCTGCCGGAGGCCCGCAAACGCAATATCGGCGTCGTGGCCATGAAGGTCTACGTGGGCATCAAGGGCGGCTTTCCCAATCACCGCAGCGGTTTCGTCGGCTGCGTCACGCCGCAGGAGCGGATGCCGCAGGCCATCGCCTACGCCCTGGACCTCGAAGGCGTCAGCAGCGCGGTCATCGGTCCCTATACAGCCGAGCAGGCTATGCAGAATGTGGAATTCGCGAAGAAATATACGCCTCTGACATCCGAGCGGCGGACGGAGTTGCTGGCTTATGGGAAGACACTTGCTCCGACGCTGGGGCCGCGGTATGGGGCTGTGGTGTGAATGGTCGCGGATTCATATTTCAGGAAGCGGCCGGCTGAGCGAAGCAAGAGCCGGATGCGGATCGGGCCTGGTCGTAGAGAAGCTGACCCGCCAAGGTTACACGGCGGATATTGCGTCCATCCAGGCGCACGGGTTTGCCGTCCTGTGTCCGCAGCAGCAGTATCTCAGCATCCACGGCCAGCCCCTCAGCCGCAAACGACACCCGCGCCGGGCCTGTTTGGGAGACGAAGACGTAATCGGTGTGCGTCGGGGTTGTGACCTTCACTGCGAGGGCGGTGGCCGCGGCATCGGGCTCCATACGGGCGATCGACACAGAAGGCACGTCCGCACCTGACCACGGGTACAGGAGCGTGTCGAAGACCACGGGTGGCTCCCCCGAGAGGTGATATCGGTAGCCGACGGCGGGGATGTTGTCCTGTGTTGAGGCCATCCGCCGGGCCGCGATGAAGAACTCGAACGGCTCACACGCGGCCGCCTGGGGATCGGCCGGGACGATCAGCAGATTGGCCCCATCGGGGTAATGGGTGCGAATACGACCGGTCTTGCCATCGCCGGATGGGGCGGCGTCCGCGGCAAAGTGCCAGTTCTGGTCGTAGGTGTGGCGGCCGCTGCCGGCGATACGGTCGCTGACGAGCCAGTAGCCGGGTTTGACGAACAGGACGATCCGCTGATGTGCGAGCCCGGGATAGCCCGTGAAGGTCGCGGCGATGCAATCGATGGCGTCATTAGCGAACCACAGATCGGTTCGGCCGGGCGTATGCGGCTGGTCTGTGCGGTCGATGCACACGGTATTATGATAGTCCGTGCGAAGATACCGCTCGACATCCTCGCGTTCGTAGCTGCGGATGCCGGGGTCGATCAGCAACTCGCGGCCGAGCGCGTATGCGGTAATCGACAACACATCACGATGGCCGTGGGAGCCGGCGCTCGACTTGAAGACGAGGTGGTAGGCATCCTGCCACGGGCGCGTCGTATAGGGGCTGCGAAGGATGGTCCAGCCGCCGTAAGGGAAGTGGACGGACGCCGTGGCTGGACTTACGCCTTCCTTGCCCATCGTAAGGCAGTAGCGGACATCGTCGCGGTTGAAGACCTTCACGGCCGCCGGCAGCGCGTAGGGCTCGCCCCCGCCCCAGTCGCCGATATTGGGCATGATGCCATTGGGCTGCGTAACGGCCATCAGAAAGTCCTGGACCTTATCCAGCCGCCGCAGGGCCTCCGGATCGACGGCGATACCCTCCTGTTGCAGGCTCTCCAGGGTGCTGAGCATCGCCCCGTAGGCCATGCAGATATAGCCGGGGGCATCCTCCATCTCCTTGCCGTCGGGATGAACATCCCGCAGGACATTCCGCTCGAAGCCCGTCTTGCCGTATTCGAGCCATATCCGACGGTCCGCGAATTCCGGGAACTCCAGGGCCGTGTGCGTGACCGCCGATGTAATCGTCGCCAGCCAGTTGCCACCGGAGAAATCGTCCTTGCGCAGGTAATCGGCGTGCTCCCATATCGAGTACAGGTAATTGGCCCAGAGCGCATCATCAACGTGCTGGGCGGCCGTGACCTGCGGAAACCGCGACACAAGCCAGCCCAGCCGCGCGGCCGTATCCAGCGTCCGCCACGTGGGATAGTCCGGGCCGCTCATCACGTCCGGCTTGGGATTGGCGTCGATCCAGTCGTACATGACCTCGGCGAACCTCCCGGCCCAGCATGGGTCGTTCGTGTAGTACGCCGCGTCGGCCAGCACGCCCGTGGCCGCGCCGCGATTGAGGAAGTTGCGATGCTCGTACCAGTCGGTCGTGAGCATGTAACTCCAGTCGATAGGCGGCGGATCCGTCCGCGCCAGCCCCGCATGGTCAATCCTGCCTGCGATCACGGCCTGTGCACGGCTGGTATCGAAGTCAGGGTTCAACGACGCCTCGGGCTTGTGCCGCTGTCGATAATAGCCGCGAAGCTCCACACAAGCCTCCGCCCAGTCATTGGCGTCGCCCCGTTCGCGGAATCCCGCCAACTCCGGAATATCAGGCTTGAGCCTTCCATAAAGCAGCCGTGCAACATCCGGCATCCGCGGATGCTCGTACCCTTTGTAGATACGCATGTTATGGATGGCGGTATTGCGCTCGCCGGGCCCCAGAACAAAACGAATATAGCGTCCCGTCGTCAACGGAACATGAAACGTCTGGAAGACGGCAGGTTCCCTGCATTCCAGGAGCAAGGTAAACGGCCCGTCCG
>DSDB01000538.1 GCA_011057845.1 Phycisphaerales bacterium
ACCTGACCGACCGCGGCATGGAGAACATCTCGACCGCCGCACAGGTCGAGCGGATGAGCTTCCACTGGGCCGACGGCATCACCGAGGCCGGCCTGGCGCACCTTGCCAGGCTGTCGAATCTGAAGATGCTCGACGTCAGCCATGCACAACTGACCGACACGGGAACCGTTCACTTGGCAAAGCTCAAAGGCATCGAGAACCTTGAGATCGACGGCAAGAACCTCACCGATATCGGCCTGACCCGCCTGGCCCAGTTGACGAGCTTGCGCAAGCTCAGTGCCGGCCGGCCGTTTTTCGTCGATCCGAACAAGGACAAGAACTACTACACCGACGCCGGGGTCGGGCGCCTCGCCGCCAACTGCCCGCGGCTCGAGGAACTCGCCGTCGGCAGCATCGGTATGACGGACGCCTCAATGAAGGCCATCGCGGGTCTCCGGCATCTTCGCAATCTGAACCTTTTCGGCGTCCCGGCCGTAACGGACGCCGGTTTCTCGCAATTGAGGTCTCTTGAGTCCCTGGAGTACCTCTTCTACTGTGGACGCGATGTGACACTCGCAGGTCTGACCGCTCTCAAGGACCTGCCCAACTTCCGAAAGCTGGATATCAGCAAGGTCCGCCGCGGCGGCGTGAACTTGGATTTGTCGGGCTTCCGGCGACTTGAGGAATTGGGCATCACCCTGGCTCACAAGCCGGCGGACACCTTCGGCGACGCGGACCTGGCGGGACTGGCCGATTGCCGCAGCCTTCGCTGGCTCCAGATCGGCCCTCGCACGTACAGCGACGAAGGGATGGTCTACCTGCGGAACCTGACCGAGATGGAGCGTCTCGGCATCGGCGGACCCATGCTAACCGATGAAGGTCTGGCCTGCCTGGCAGGCATGAAGAACCTGAACCACCTGTCCATTTCGGACGGCCAGTTCACCGAAAAGGCCCTGACGTACCTCGAACAACTGCCGGCTTTGTGCTACCTGTTCGTGCCCCAGTGCGAGGCCTTTGACGGACGGGCCCAGCAACGCCTCAAGTCCCGGTTGCCCAACCTTGGGACAATTCAGATTCAGCCGCGGCGATAGCGACGGCCTGCTACCTCAGCAGGCCGTAATCCGCCAGGGTCTTGCGCAGGACCGCCTTCTTGTCCTCCTCCAGCGGCGTCAGGGGTAGCCGCATGTCGTCCGAGGCCATGTTCAGCATGGCCATCGCCGTCTTGATTGGGATTGGATTGGTGGCCAGGCTCAGCATGTTCTTCGAGAGCGGGAAGAGCTTGCGGTGCCACTGGCGGGCCTTGACCAGATCGCCCTCGAGGATCAGGTCCGTCATCGCCTTGACGTCGGCCGGCACGATGTTCGCTACCACGCTGATGACGCCTTTTCCTCCCACCGACGCCAGCGGCAACGTCAGCGAGTCATCCCCCGAGATAATCGTCATGTCGCACCGCAGGGCGATCTCACTGGCCTGATCGAGACTGCCACTGGCCTCCTTGATCGCGACAATGCCCTCGATATCGGACAGCCGGGCGATGGTCTCGGCCGTCATCCCGGCCCCGCAGCGACCCGGGATGTTGTACAACACCATGGGCAGGTCCACCGCCTCGGCGATGGCCTTGAAGTGCTGGTAGAAGCCCTCCTGCGTGGGCTTGTTGTAGTAGGGGGTCACCTGGAGTGTCGCATCGGCGCCCACGTGGCGGGCGAACTCGGCCAGCTCGACCGCCTCATCCGTGGAGTTGGAGCCGGCGCCCGCGATTACGGGCACCTGTCCGCCGACGGCCTTGACGACGTGCTCGATCACCTGCTTATGTTCCTCATGGCTGAGCGTGGGGGATTCGCCCGTGGTCCCCACTGGTACGATCGCGTCGATTCCGCCCTGAAGCTGAAACTCCACCAGTTCATCGAGCGTCTCGAAATCCACATCGCCGTCGGCGAACGGCGTGATCAAAGCGGTCATGGCGCCTGTAAACATTGTCAACCCCTTGCAACGCAGACTATCAAATATCAAATCGCAAAAATCAAAACGACATATCAAAAATCAAAAACACACCTTCCGAGACCAAGGCTACAAAGTGCGGATTGTGCAATACGCAATACGAACTATGCCGGGCTGTACTTATCAATCAGCGCTATCATCTGCTCCGTCGCCGCGCGCATCCCCACCAGCACGGCCCGCGAGACGATGCTGTGGCCGATGTTGAACTCGCACAACCCCTCAATCGACGCCACCGGACCGATGTTGCGATAAGTCAGCCCGTGCCCGGCGTGGACCGTCAGACCGCGTTCCATCGCCAGGTCCCGCGCCTCGACCAATTCGCTGATCCGCCGCATGGCCTGCCGCTCGTTGCGGGCATTGGCGTAGGCGCCCGTATGCAGTTCCACGGCGTCGCAGCCGGTCTGTGCCGAGGCCTCGACCTGCTCCGGCTCCGGCGTAATGAACGTGCTGACCTCGATACCCCTGGCATGCATCCGCCGCACGACGGCGGCCAGCCGCCTCTTCTGCCGGACGCAGTCCAGCCCGCCCTCGGTCGTCAGTTCCTGCCGCTTCTCCGGCACCAGCGTAACCTGGTCCGGCCGCAACTGCTCGGCGATCCGGACGATGGGCTCGGCCATGCTCATCTCCAGATTCAGCTTGCACGCCACCGTATCGCGCAGCAGCCGAACATCCCTGTCGTTGATGTGCCTCCGGTCCTGGCGCAGGTGCACCGTAATCCCGTTGGCCCCGGCCAATTCGCACTCAGCGGCCGCCCACACCGGGTCCGGCTCATCGGTCCGCCGGGCCTGGCGCACCGTCGCCACATGGTCGATATTCACGTTCAGCAGTGCCATGTCGTAATCCCCATATAGACAAATCACGGGGATTATAACAGGCCTAAGGCATCCGGCAAAGCATTTCGCCACCCGGCCTGCGGGGCCCGGCCCACCGCAGCCGACCACGGCAACAGGCGCCGCCCGCCCCCGGCCGGCCTATCCGAACGCCCCGATCGCCCCGTAGATCATTGAACTGTACAGGTAGATGACGAGAATCGCCCCGACGATCAGGATAATCAGGTAGATCGTCATGGGGAACCAGAAGGCGAACTGCTGGAGGCGGAACTCGCCGCTGTCGG
>DSDB01000038.1 GCA_011057845.1 Phycisphaerales bacterium
CGCGGGAATCCCTGCCGCCCTCACGTCCTCAATGCCGTTGTGAATCAGTTCCATCGTTACGCCCTCGCCGTGGCATGGGTATCCCATTGCCTGCGATCAGGGCAGGTCCGCCCATGTTCCACGAGCTGGAAGCCCGTGCTACGGTATTGTTACGCACTCAGTTGGCGATAAACCACTTCGTATTCAACCACCACGCCGGCTCCGCTGAGTCGGCGGCTTGTCACCTCGAACGACTCGACTCGCACGTCCTCGTATACGGCCTGTCCGCAGACCAGCACATGTGTCCGGCCGTCGATCAGGGACTCGATGGCGGCAATCCGCTCGTCCATCTGTGTATGGCCGCCGGCGCGGAGCGTCCCTCGCTGGGCCATCCGCCGCCCGCGCCGGCCGCCGTTGATGCACAGCACGCCGTCGAGGCCCGCCGCGAACCGCTCCACGGCGGCCCGTGCCGGCGAGCCGACCGCGATATGGGTCTGGGCTTCGTCAAACAACGCTTGTCCATCCAATGTCACGAGCATGGTTTGTCCATCCAATAGAATCGGTATCCGCGTGTGCAACGAGTTGCACACCCTACGCCTCTGTCGGACCCAGATGCTTCGCTCCGCTCAGCATGACAATTGCCGACCGGCTCGGGCTATTCGCGGACGAGGCGAGGGCAAGCGCCGTGCTGGATGCAGTCGGCGATGCCGTCGCCGTCGGCGTCGAGGGCCAGTTTGCAGCGCCGGGCGGCCGCGTCACTGAGCCGCCGGTAGTGTCGGCTCTTTTCCCAGAAGCCGTCCTGGTCGGCGGCGCCGGCGTGCATCGCGTACAGCGCCGCGATCACCGCATAGGTTGAGGCCTGCCACAGTACGTCGCCGTCGACGATGTCGTCGGATGTATACCCGCCTTCGCCGCCGGCCAGGCCGAAGCGCTCGGTCAACTGACGGGCCACTTGCACCGCCTGGGGCCGGTAGGTACATACGCGATACGTCACGTCGCCGGCCGCCGGGGGCGCGACGGGCTGAGCCGACGCATCGGCACGCACGACCGAGACGGTAAGGGTCGCCAGCGAATCGACCGAGACGACCTCGTAGGAGCCATGGATCGCCCCATCGGCGCTGCACAAGTACACGACGCCGCCGGCCGCGACGCCAGCCGCTGAAAAGTCCGCGCCCGGAGCCGTCAGTGTCGTCCCGGCCACAGTGGCCCCGGATCCCGAGGCCATCACCTGCTCGCGCAGGTACAGCTCGCTGAAGAGCACCGGCTCGTACCGGAGAATGTCCACGTCATTCGAGAAACACCGCATAGTGTCACCGTTCCTTCGTCAGTGATGCCTTTGAAGCCACAGAGGGCACAGAGGACTTTGAGATCGCGCCCAGGCCGGATGCTTCGCTTCGCTCAGCATGACAAGAGCACGTTGGCGCCGCCATGACAGGAGCACGTTCGCGCCGTTCGGCATAACATGTTTGAATCAGAGGGGTGGCAGACCACCTTGCGCGAAGTACCTGGTTGTCCCACTACGTCAACTGGTGCTCAGGCCGCGGATGAGGCCGTGGGCCGCCTCGTTCTTCAACTCCAGGGTATACTCGCCGATGAGTTCGCCGCACTCGTAATCGCCGGCGCTGGCCAGCGGCTTGAAGTGGAGGCTGCGCCCGGCCAGCGGCAGGACGTTCACGCGGGACGAGTCGAGCATGAGCACCGCATCCTGCGGCATCCAGCGCGTTGTCACGATGCGGCAGACGCCGAAGTCGCTCTCATAGAGGCTGACCAGGTTGGTGAAGGTCGAGTCGTTGGCCCCATAGGAACGGTTGCCCGCCAGGAAGCCGTTGATGGCGCGTTTCTGGAAGCCGCCGACGACGATGAGGTCCACCTTGCTGTTGCTGACCTCCCAGATCCGCCGCAGGACGTAGTTGATCATCTCCTCGTCGAGGTCGTTGCCGGCGGGAAAGCCGCTGCCGCCCGTGGCGAAGACGTTGGTCGCCAGGTGCTGGATGATGCCCTTCATGGAGCGGCGGACGGAGAGGCCGCCCTGGGGGTTGGAGGCGGGCCGGCCGCCGTTGATGACGGAGTTCTCCAGGTCGCGGATCAGCTCCCGCAGCCGCTCCTGCTTCTGGTAGTCCAGTTCGTCGGCCAGGCCCAACTGGCCGGCGGCCATGTCGGTTCCACTGACCTCGACGGTGGCGGTGAAGATCTGCGTGTAGTTGCCGCAACGGGTGCGGTTGGTGAAGCGCACAGCCGGGCGGTCGGCGCCCTCGAAGCCCGCGTTGCCCAGGATGTTAATGACCTGGTTGTTCGCCAGGTTCTCGGGCGTGGTGCCCGCGTAGCCGCGGACGACGGTCAGCGCGTCGCCGTCGACGGCGGTCACGAGCATGAGTTCGCCGCTGCCCTCGATCTGAATCTGGTCGCCGGCGCGGAAGCGGTCGCCGTGGTCCACGGTGAACTCCGTGTCGACCGCGGGGTCGCCGAAGACGCTGTCGTCGACGGCGTCGCGGTTGGGCAGCAGCGCGTCTTCGAGCCACTCGTGGTGGGTGCTGCGGGCCTCGCGCATGGGGTCGCCGAGGGCGTCCAGCAGCGGCGTCTCGTAGGGCGAGACGATCCCGATGAGGTCACTGACATCTTCGGCCAGTTCCGGCAGAGTTGCCCCCGCCGAGTAGGTTGCCTTGCCTGTAAAGGACATCGTTTACTCCCTTTCCATGTGTATGTTGGTTCGTGTGCGGTTCTTGAAGCCACAGAGGGCACAGACGGTTGTGACGTGTGTGCATCCGCGGCTCAATACATTCGACGGCAGGCCCGGAGGTACTCGTGTACGTCGGCGCGGCGGCCGGTGGCGGCGGCGCGCTGG
This sequence comes from Phycisphaerales bacterium, assembly GCA_011057845.1. GTDB lineage: Bacteria > Planctomycetota > Phycisphaerae > Sedimentisphaerales > Anaerobacaceae > UBA2266. The sequence goes on from DSDB01000038.1 coordinate 2,822, forward strand.
GCGGCCTGTTCGGCGGGACTTGCCGGTCGGGCGCGGTCTCTGGTGCCGGCGGTCCTGCCCGGCGTGACGGCGTGGCCGGCGGCAAACAGCCAGGGCTTGTCCCTGCGCAACTGTTTGACGACGGCGTCGGCGTCTTGCGGCATTTGGTCCGCCATGCGCGACTGCGCGAGCACAACCGCCGCCTCCAGGTCCACCGCTCCGGCGGCGGAGAGTTTGTGCGTGAGTTCTCGCTCGCCGCGGAGTCGGGCCAGTTCCCGCGACGACTGCTC
>DSDB01000426.1 GCA_011057845.1 Phycisphaerales bacterium
GCATGACCGCCGCCACTGTAGACGGCGGCACCACGGGACTGGACGATGTAGACCTCCCTGTACACCTCATCGTAGTGGCTGTTGGAGACGTTGAAGGAGGCCGGGTGCTGTTCGTAAGAGCCGTTGCCTTCGAAGACGCAGTCCCGGAGGGTGATGTCGGCGCGTGTTGCGTAGATGGCGCCCCCGGCGATGCCGCCGTAAGTCAGGGCCTGGCCGCTGAAGCCGGGACCGGCCGGACCGACCGGCGCAGGGATAACGGTGCCATCGCCTCGCGCACCGCCGTAACCGAACTGACCGGTGGTGGCGAGGTTATCGACGAACTTGCAGTTGACGATGGTCGGGACGCTGTCATCTTCACAGTAGATGGCGCCGCCGTGGCCGTCGCCCTCGGCGTTGCCGCCGTCGCCGCCAAAGCTCTCGGCGCCACCGTCGGCTATGCCGCCGTTGCCGCCGTTGCCACCCTGGCCGCCGCGGGCGACGTTGCCCTCGAACGTACATCCAATGAGGATGGGGCTGCTGCCGGTCAGGCAGGCGATGCCGCCGCCGGAACCGCTACCACTGCCGGTGCCGCCGGCGCCGCCCCACTGACCGTCGTTGGTCTGTCCGGCTTCGCCGGCCGGCGATACCCAGGTCCATGGGCCACCCTGGCCGTTCGCGCCGTCGCCGCCACGGGCGCCGGTTACAACATTGTCTCGGATGATACAGTTCTTGATGGTCGGCGAGCTGCCGTTCTCGCAGAGGATGCCGCCGCCGTAGCCGTTGCCGGCCAGATCGTCGCCCCGCTCAGCCCGCGGCGCAGGATTGTCGACCGGAGGACTGTAAAGCCGGGGCTCGTATGGAACGGGCGTGGCCACTCCAAAGCGGCCGTTAAGGGCGTTGCCGCCGTTGATCCAGCCGCCGGTAATGGTGAAACCGGAGACGACCGTGTTGGGGTCTTCGCCGCGGAAGAAGTGCAGGACTCGCTGCGGTGAGAATTCATTTCCGGCCGCCTGGAGGATCGTATTGGCCACCACGGTCGGGTTCTCGGGATTGGTGGACATGAGCGTAATGGCCTTGCCCTGGAAGTCGATCCCGTTGGGGTCGACGACCTGGTAGACGCCCCGCTCGACGACGATCTTCGTATCACCGTAGCCGGCGGCGGAGATCGCCTGTTCAATGGACGGATAATGGAATGGGACGGAGATGTACCGGGTCTGGTCGAGCTCGAAGCCGACGTGGACCACGGCATCGCCGGTGATGGTGACGGTGTTGATGTTGCGGTTCCAGGCGGGCATCCGATCCGTGCCGTTCCAGAATGCGACCCGGTAGCCGGTGGCCGGGGCCGCGGCCAACTGGACGACGGTTCCCCGGTAGAACGTATAGGTGCGGCCGCCGGTGTTGGGGTCATGGACGCCGCCGGGCAGACCCAGGGCGGCGGGGGTGATATCCACCGTGCCGTGGTTGCCCACGACGAGGGTCAGTTTGTATTCGATGCCGCGATCGACCGGGTAATGATAGCCGAGGTCCACCATGCCGGCGTCGGGCGCTAGGTCGGTGCGGGTCGTGCGCGTATCGAGACCCAGGGCCGCGGCGGTGTCGTCGCCGGCGTCGAGGCAGTTGCTGTCGACAAACTGCAGCAGACCGGCCCCGATCTGGCTGAGGTAGTAGTCGCCCAGAGGACCGGCCACGAAGTTCGGGTCGCTCCAGATGTTGCGGGTCGCGGGGTCCCACGGATCGAACGGACGATTGGGATCGAGCGGGGCGTTCGGGTCGTTGGGGTCCCAGCCTTCGAGGGTGCAGCCCGGATCGACCCAGATCGGCATGCCCGCGGCGATATCCAGCGCACCCTGGCGAACCGAGAAGATGTACCGGCCGTCGAGGTTGCTGTTGCGGCTGTCGTGGACAAGGCCGGTGGGGCTGCTGTCAAGGAAGTATCCCGGCACGCCGGAACCCGGCAGTTCGTAGTAGGTTCCGGGGTTGCCGGTGCCGTTGGAGAAGCCCACCCGGGCGCTGAAGCCGCCAAAGCCGCCTATGCCGCCGCTGGCGTCGCCGGTCTCCCAGAGGATTCTTCCGTAGTTGAACTCGATGTCAAAGTCGCCGGGCGCGCGGTCGGAGCGTTCGATGAGGACCAGCTGGAAGCTGTTGGTCTTGTCGATGTGCGTGGTGAAGTAGCCGACGTTCACCCAGTTGACGCCGAAGGCGGGACGGCCGCCGACCGTGCCGGGGCCGTAGGTAACCGTGGCGCCGGCGCGGGTATCCACATCGGCGAAGAACGGAGCGATGATGCTGGTGCCGATGTTCGTGGTCAGACCGAACGGGGTGAAGGTCCACAGCGGCAGGTCAAAGGTGACGTTGCCGTTGTTGTTGACGTACAAGGCGTTGGTCTGGACCCCGAAATAGTCGATGTTGAAGCCCATGTTGACCAGGCCGCTGGAGAGGTCGTCGTTGCCCGGCAGGGTGAAGCTGCTGAACCCGGGACGGATGACCGGCGGGCGGTCGGCGTCCACGGTTCCGATACTGCCAACGGCGCCGAGGAAGATGTCGCTGCTGGTGATCTTCATGGACGATGTGAGCGGGTAGGCCCAATCGCCGCTGGCTACGGCCACCTGAGAGCCCCGCGAGCCGCTGTTGGTCCAGATAATGGAGTTGCGGACCTCGGTATGGGTCTCATAGGAGCCGTACAGACCGCCGCCGTAGCTGAAGACGGCGCTGAGGGAGTTGTCGGCGATGGTGCAGTTCTGGATATCAAGCTGCTGTTGCCAGTTGGTGGAGACGCCGCCGCCGTCGCGACCGGCCGCGTTGCCGACGATCTGGCAGTTGTGCAGCAGCGTCAGGTCGTACTCTCCACCGGAGAAGTAGATGCCACCTCCGCTGGTGTTGGCGCTGTTGCCCCGGATATCGCAGTGCTGGATCAGTTGCGGGCCGGCGAAGGAATAGATGGCGCCGCCCTGGCCGATGCCGCTGCGGTCTTCGCGCACGATGATGATGGTGTTTGGATCGTTCGGGTCACCGCCCGGAATCGGCGGGACGTTCGGGTCGTTCGGGTCGATGGTCCAGTATTCGGGAATGAACGTCACACGGATGGCCTCGTTGAGGGTGAGGA
>DSDB01000083.1 GCA_011057845.1 Phycisphaerales bacterium
GATATGGCCCTGGCCTACTGCCTGCATCACGTGGAGTCCAAGGGGCTGGCCAGGATTACCGTGTACGGGGAGTTCCTGGAACGGTTTCCACCCCAGGATGAGGTCGAGATATGGGAAGACAGTTCATGGAGCTGCGTGCACGGCCTCGAACGCTGGAAGAGCAATTGTGGCTGCTGCGCCGATCAGTCCCTGGCCGGCAAACAACAGTGGAGAGAGCCGCTTCGTAACGCCATGGACTGGCTGCGGGACCGTCTGGGTGAGACCTACGAGAACCTGATGGGGCGGCATTGCGACGACCCCTGGCGGGCACGAAATGAGTACATCACCGTCATCAACGACAGAAGTCCGGAGAACGTAGGGCGGTTCATCGCGGAGATGACGGGCAAAGAACTCGCCAACGCCGACAGGGTGGCCTTTCTCAAGCTGCTTGAGATGCAACGAAACACCCTGCTCATGTACACCAGTTGCGGCTGGTTCTTTGACCGCATATCGGGGATTGAGACGGTTCAGATTATGCAATACGCGGCCCGCGCCATGCAGTTGTGCCACGAATTGTCCGGTACGGACCTGCACGAAGGGTACAAGAAGATCCTCGAGCAGGCGACGACCACCGGCAGCGGGTCGGCCAACGGCCGGGAGATCTTTGAAGCGCGCGTGGAACCCACACGAATCGACCTGCACCGGGTGGCGGCGCATTTCGCCCTCAGTTCCGTCCTGGATCAGGACGATGAAGACGGCGCGGACGTCTATTGCTACTCGGTCCGGGTGGACGACCGTCATGAGGCCAGGGCCGGCATCCAGGTCCTGACAACCCACCGCGGCCACGTGGAATCCCGAATCACCTGGGAAAGTCAGCCATTCGAGTCCACGGCCCTGTATCTGGGAGACCAGAATCTCTTCGCGGCCGTGCGGACCCGCCACAGCGACGAAGACTTCAAGTTCATCCGCGAGAAGATGAGCACGGCCTTTCGCCGCGGCGACAACAATGAGGTGATGCGGCTGATGAACACGTCCTTCGGCGGGACCCATTACTCGCTCTCGCACCTGTTCAAGGACCATCAGCGGGAGATTCTCGCCGAGTTGCTGACGGGAACCTGGGAGGAGATCGAGAGTTCCTTCCGGCGGATCTACGAGCACAATTACGCCATCATGCTCATGATCCGCAGCAACAACATGCCCCTGCCGCGGGCGCTGGCGGCGCCGGCGGAGTTCGTTCTGAACCAGGACATCTGCCGCAATATCGAGTCCGAGGAAATGGACCTCGACCGCTTGCAGGAGCTCGTGGACGAAGTCGAGCGGCTGTCGGTCACGCTGGACATCGAGAACCTGACCTTCGTGGCCAGCCGCAGGGTCTGTGAGTTGATGGAACGGCTGGAGGAGACGCCGCAGGACGTGGACCTCCTGCGGGAAATCGACAGGACCCTGCCCATCCTCCGCGTGGTGACGCCGGAAATGAACCTGCAGAAGGCGCAGAATATCTTCTTCACGATCTCCCGGGGGCTCTACGGCGACATGCAGGGCAAAGCCGCCGCCGGCGACCGCAGCGCCGCCGAATGGGTCGCCGAATTCAAGAACCTGGCGCACCATCTGGACCTGGCCGTGGCATGAACGCGGGTCGTCCGAACTTGTAGTGGGGTGTTGTGATGTTGAAAAAACGCGCAAGCGGCGTACTGCTGCATGTCACGTCCCTTCCCGGACGCTATGGCGTGGGGGACCTGGGACCGGCGGCCTATGCGTTCCTGGATTTCCTCAAAGCCGGCGGCCAGAATTACTGGCAGGTCCTACCGCTGTACGCCACACTGGGGGCGACCGGCCACTCTCCATATAACGCCGTGTCGGCGTTTGCCGGGAATTGTCTGTTGATCAGTCCGGAGCTGCTTTGCCGTGACGGGCTGCTGACCGAGGATGTCCTGCGCGGTGCGCCGGCCTTTCCGCGGGCAACGACGCAATACGGCCGCGCCTATCCGTGGCGGCGCAGGCTGCTACGGATGGCGTTCAAGCAATTCACCAGGCGAGGCGAACCCGGCGACTACCAGGGGTTTGTCAGGGACAACCATTTCTGGTTGGACGATTACACGCTTTTTGCGGCGCTGAGCGAGGAATTCGGCAGCACCCGGTGGCACACCTGGCCCGCCGAGTACCGAGATCGAAGGCCCGCCGCACTGAGGGCCGCCAGAGACCGACTGAGACAGCGGATCGACGAGGAGATATTCATACAGTACCTTTTCGCCCGTCAGTATTCGGACCTGAGGGTCGCCTGCCGGGACCGCGGGATTCAACTGATCGGCGATATCCCCATCTACGTAGCGCGGCACAGCGCCGATGTCTGGGCCCACCGACGGCTGTTCAAGCTCGACCGCCGTGGCAGGCCCACATCCGTCGCGGGCGTGCCGCCGGACTACTTCAGCCGAACCGGGCAGCTCTGGGGCAATCCCGTCTACGACTGGGAACACCTGGCCCGGACGAATTTCGCCTGGCCGATGGAGCGCATCGGACACAACCTGCGGTTGTTCGACTTCGTGCGAATCGACCATTTTCGCGGCCTGGTGGCGTATTGGGAGGTGCCGGCCGGCCACAAGACGGCCCAGCGCGGCCGATGGATCCAGGCGCCCGGCCACGAGTTTCTCTCCACGTTGTTCAGGCGCTTCCCCTTCGCCCCGGTGCTCGCGGAGGACCTCGGCCATATCACGCCGGACGTCAGAGAGGCCATGACCCGCTTCGGTTTGCCCGGTATGCGTGTGCTTCAGTTCGCGTTCGACGGCGACCCGGCTCGCAATCCGCATTGCCTCCACAATCACGTCGAGAACTGCGTTGTCTACACCGGCACGCACGACAACAACACCACACGAGGATGGTTCGCCACGGAGGCCCGCGCCGAGCAGAAGCGGCGTCTCGCTGACTATCTCGGCTACAAGGCCACGGCCGCCAATGTGCACTGGAACTTGATCCACCTGGCTATGGCGTCCGTCGCCAAGGTTGCCATGATCCCCATGCAGGATCTGCTGGGTCTGGGCGCTGCGGCCAGGATGAACTACCCCTCAAAGGCCCAGGGCAACTGGCGATGGAGGATGCTTGGCGGC
>DSDB01000654.1 GCA_011057845.1 Phycisphaerales bacterium
GTCGTGCAATAGGACCGGGTGGCCGTCGGCGGTCAGACGCACGTCCACTTCGACGTAATCGGCGCCTTCCTCGACGGCGTGGCGAATCGCCGCGAGGGTGTTCTCCGGATTGCTCCATGAGCTGCCTCGATGGGCGGTGATCCTGACATTGTCGTGAAGATCGAAGTTGCCCAGGATGCCGCCGGCCGCGGCCAACGACATGACGGCGGCGATCATGAGGAATGCGATTACCTCTTTGAGGCTCGGTTGGCTGGGTGGACGCGAGGCCGGCTCGGAGCCGCCTGCGCGGGATGCCGGCGCCGTTTCTTGTCTCGGGACTGATTCTTCTTGGCCGGTTTCCGCGGCGGGTATCGCCGTCTTTGCCTGCCCGGCGTCGCGGGTCTGCCGAAGGACGGCGTATAGACGGGTGATGGTCATGCTTACGGCGGCGACGCTCAAAAACTCCCCACAGAATGAGGCCGCTACATAGCCCGCCATCATCGCCAGCACCGCCGGCAAGACCAGCCGGTGTCCTTCAGGAAGGCGAGTGAAGATAGCGCCGCCCATCGCATGGAATCCGTGGCCCAGGATGAACGGCAGCAGGACCATCGCCGACCAGAGCAGGAACACAACCGCTCCAATCCGGCGTCTTGTCCCCTTGAGCAGGCCGTGGGTGTATGCGAGTGCGGACCCCGCCGACAGACCATCCACCAGGAGCGCCGGCAACGAGAATACCCAGTGAAGGTACACAGCACCGTGCGTCGCCAGGGCCGCCGCCGACAGGAGCACGACCGCCGTCAGGCCGATCCAGCGGGCCAGGGGATTCGCTTGGAACAGGAGATACACGCGCATCGAGGCAAAGGCAGACTCGTACACGAGCATTCCCAGGACGACGAGCGGAGCCAACAGAATCGCATGTGCGGCAACGTGGTAACATCCGAGCAGGGTCAATCCGGGCAACCTTCGGATGACCGCCCCCAATGCTCCGACCGCGCTGACGGGCTGTCCGGTCATGCTCGCCCAGGCGATCACCATCATTCCCGCGTGCTTTATGTAAAGGGTGACAGCCGTCAATGTGCCGGCAAGCAGCAAGAACAGAACGCCTCGCAACGAAAGAAGAAACGAGAATATCTCACCGTTGCTGATGGAGAGCCCGCGGCTCGATGTGGCCGCAAAAGAGACCGCCCAGGCAAACAGCGGCGTCAGCAGCAGGAAGTTGATGACTGCAAAAAAACCGTTATACAACAACAACGGCCGGAAAGTCCCGCGAAGGTCCCGCAAGACCTCGCCCATCACGTTCGTCGTTATCGAACCCATTAAGGCACCAACGGCCGCAGATGCTCGCGGCTGCGTGCGGCCTGCTCCGGCGTCCCGCATTCCACGCTGAAGACAATATCGCGCGGGCAGCGTTCCTTTACGATCCGGAGGATGCGCGGCCAGTCCAGAACGCCGTCACCGCACGCGCAACCGACGGGCGTGCCCGTGACCTTGCCCCGCTCCGCCTTTGAATGCGCGACGGAGATGTCCTTGGCGTGCAGGTGAACCAACCGCCCGGCCACTCGTTCCAGCCAGGCATACACGTCCTGGCCCGCCAGATACGCGTTGCCGGTGTCGAAGTTGATGCCGATGGCCGGCGAATCCACGAGCCCGTGGATTCGATCCAGACCGTCGGGCGTCTTGGAGTATTGAGCGTGGCACTCCAGGCCGATCTTCACGCCCCGTCGCTCCGCCACGAACGCCGCTTCCCGCAGCGTGTACTTGATCAGAACGAAGTCCTCCTGCTCGGTGGTCCACCGTGCCTTGATGCCCTCGTCCGTGTTGACCACCGGCACGCCGATTTCAGCGGCGACGCGAATGGCCAGTTTCAGGTATTCCCCGTGGACGTCCGGCCGACCCAGCGGCCCGTGGGCCTGAAGCGCCGATATCTTCAAGCCCGCTGCATCGCAGGCCTCCCTGATTCGATACGGGTCGTCGAACATGGACACGGTGTGAAAATAGCCCGCCTCGCTCATCAGCTCCCTGCCGAAATGGACCATCGGCTCGAAGTACTCGTACCCCATCTCCGCCGCCTTCTCGACGGCCCACTCAAAGGGTTTGTCCGAACTGCGTGAGAACTCGGCATTCAGACCGATCAGGATTCTTCCCATGACTCAACTCCTTAACGGTGGCGGTGCGTCTTATGAAATCGACAGTCCAACAAACGCTTCCTTGCCATGACAAACCCATTGGACCACATACCCGCGTCCGAATCAACGGCAAAGTGTGCCTTGACATGACACAGGGGCGCACGTTAGACTCCTTGCCCATCGACGGCTTGGGTCGAAGTCGCCGACGCATAGACAGCGGAAAACGCTTTGGGCCGGTTCGCACGGGCCGTTACTTGAAAAGGAGGCCGCAGCATGATTACGGAGATCCCTGTACAGCACCTGGAGGTCGAGAAGTTCATTGAGGAGAAGGTCGCGGAGATTCGGAAGGCGGTGGGCAGTGGAACGGCCATCAACGCCCTTTCCGGCGGCGTCGATTCATCGGCGGTGACCCTGCTGGGCCATCGCGCGATCGGCCGGCAACTGCGAACCGTGTTCGTGGACAACGGGCTCATGCGCCAGGGCGAACCCGAGCAGGTGGTCGGCCTGTTCGCCGCTCTCGGCGTGGCGGTTGAAATCGTGGACGCCAGGCAGGAATTCTTCGACGCCCTCAAGGCAATCACGGACCCCGAGGCCAAGAGGGAGGCCATCACGCAGACGTTCTACCGCCATGTCTTCGGGCGGATTGTCCGAGAGAGCCGGGCCCCGTGCCTCCTGCAGGGGACGATTCTGACCGACGTGGATGAGACGGTTGCGGGAATCAAGCGCCAGCATAATGTCTTTGAACAACTAGGAATCGATCCGCAAGCGGCCTTCGGTTACCGCATCATCGAGCCGCTCATCCAGCTTCGCAAAGACGGCGTCCGGCGGGTCGGCGAGGCCCTCGGGCTGCCCGCGGAGTTGTTTGAACGCATTCCCTTTCCGGGTCCGGCGCTGGCGGCGCGGGTCATCGGGGAAGCGACCCCGCAGCGCATCGAGACCGTTCGCAAGGCCACCGTGGTTGTGGA
>DSDB01000045.1 GCA_011057845.1 Phycisphaerales bacterium
ATCCAGTATCAAGACTCATCCGATCCGGCCATCTCCGTTGATATCCCGCTGCATTATCGCCTCGAGCGTCTTGACGAGTTCGCGCAGCGTATTCTGGGTTGCGGCCAACTCTCCTTCCAGGTACGCCATGCGATCCTCAATCGAATCGCTCTTGCGTTTTTGTCCGTACATCAATCCCGTCTGAACCACTTCCCAAAGCAATCCCATGACGACTCCTTATAGACTATCAGACCAACGGCCGACGCGGTCGCGTCCGACGTTGGTGTTTTCTGCTGCGCCAGTATATACGGCCGGCGCAAAGAAAGTCAAACCGCCAACCGTGATCCGGGAAGCATTGCGGGGTACCCCGGCCAGACACATCCCGTGGGGGCGCAGACCGCGGACCTCGTCGGTGCAAATGCAGGGGGCGTGCGTGATCTGCAGGCAGGATGCCCGCGCCACGTCAGGCGTCGTGGTCGGCCGTATCCGCGACTTCGGCCGTCAGAGGCTCAGCAGCATTGTGTTTGGCGTGAGGCACGGATATGATCCGCGATGGGGCGGGGGATATGGCCGCCTGTTGTGGGATGGTTGTTGCCGGGAGCATGTCGGCCCGTGGCTGTCCGGCAATGCGATGAATCAGTCGCAGGTACTTGTCGGCAAGGACGTCGCGGGTATAGTGCGATGTCACGTATTGGTAGCCGGATGCGCCACAGGCGGCCCGGCGGGCGGGACTGTCGCCCAGTTGCACAAGGGCGTCAATCAGTTCGTTCTCATTCTCCGGTTCGACGGCCACGCCCGCGCCGGCGTCCAGCACAAAACGCTGCGCGAAACCCCGCACGCCGATGATAATGGGCTTGGCCATGCCCGCCGCCTCGAAGATCTTGGACGGCATGACGGCCTCAAAGAGCTCACTCTTGCGCAGGTGCACCAGGCAGGCGTCGGCCACCGACAGGTACGCGGGAATCCGGCTCTTGGGCTGCAAACCCGTGAAGGTCACGTTGGTCAGGCCCATCCGGTCCGCCTCGGCCTGCAGTTGGGCCCGGACAGCGCCGTCGCCGACCAACACGAAGCGGATGTCCGTTCGCTGCATCCGCCGCAGCCGCTCGGCGGCACGCAGCACCACGCCCAGACCACAGGCCATGCCAATAGTCCCGACGTAAGCACAGACCAGCTCACCGTTGAGGCCGAGCTGACGCTTGAGTTGGAGATCAGGCTCCTGCGGCCGAAAGATGTCTGTATCGACCCCATTCATGACGACGGTGATCTTCTCTGAGGGCACACCTCGCTGCAGGATGGCGTCCTTGTAGCAGCCGGCCACGGTAACTATGTGGTCCGCCGCGGCGTACATCCGTCGTTCGAGGTACTGAAGCAACGCCACGAGTCGGTTCCTCCGCATGGCGCCGACGGCGACAATGGAGGCCGGCCAGATATCGCGGACCTCCAGGATGAACGGCAAACGCCGGATCTTGGCAACCCATGCACCCGCCCAGCCGCAGAAGAACTGCGGACTGGTGGCGATAACCACGTCGGGCCTGCGGACAAACAGGCCCGCCAGAAGGGCGCTGACGAAGAAGGACAGGTAGTTGAACACGCGGCGGACCTTGCCCCTGTTGGCGGCCAGATACGTCCAGACTCGTGTGACCCGTATGCCGTCCACCTCCTGTGTCCGGCACAGGCGGTTCCGATAGCCTTCGTACACCACGCCGTTGGGGGCGTTCGGCGCACCGGTGATGACCTGGACCTCATGCCCGGCCGCCACCCATCGTTTGGCCAGCGCGTGAACGCGGGATGCCGGGGCGTTGCCTTCCGGCGGGAAGTAGTGAGACAGGAATAACACCTTCATCGGAAACCTCCTTTTTTCCGTGGTGAGGCGCAGCGTCAGTTCGCTTGGCGAAGGGAATATCGAAGCGTAACGTCCGTGCCGCGTGTTTCAAAGGCAACCGCCTGGGCGGGTTGCCGGATGCCGAACTGTGGACAATACCAACCTTCCTCCAGCCGCTGTATACCGACGGGCGGCCCGTCGATTCGCAGACGGCCGCCGGGATATTCAACCTCCAGCCGTCCCGGCCGGGATACCGCCACTGTACAGGCCGGGTGCAGATGGACACGGGAGACGACCCGCACATCTCGCGAGGATGTAACTCGGTCGAGGACGGTAAGGGTCCCGTCGGCCGACCAGTCGATGCGGCGATAGTGCACGGGCCTGCCGGGCAATCTACGGTAGCCATCGTGCCAGCCGCTGAGGCGAAAACCCTGTTCACCCGGCTCCCAGAGGACATCGTGCGGATAGCCACGTCTGGCCACGCGGAACGCCCCCCATAGCTCGCACTGGTCACGGCCGTCGATCTCGACGGTGTTATGGGCGGATGTGCCGCGGCAGTAGGCCCGCATCGGCGAATCTTCGTAGTCGTAGACGCCCGCATCGACGATGACGCGGTGGCCCCTGAGCGACAGCTCGAAGCTGAAGGTATCGGCGTGGGCGTGGCCGGGGATGTAGTCCGGCCCGATCCGCCCGAAGTCGCAGATAAGGTAGTTGCCCTCGGGGTCGCGCCAGCCGTAGTAGCCCGCATCCGGCAGACAGAAGCAGCCCTCCGCGGGCGATTCGCCATCGGCGATGCCCAAAAGACGGCTACAGAACGACCGCAGGGCCCCGGGCTCATTGCAGATGCCCAAGGCGCTGTCGTTGAGCAGGGCAATTTGGCCGTCCGGATGGCAGATATGCCGCGGGGCCGCGACCATGCGTGAGAGGGGCTCGGCGATCCATTCCCGCAGCCGGGCGTCGCCGGTGGCCATCAGCATGGCCAGGACGTACATCGCGCGGCAGTGGTACATCGGCGACCGCTCGAAGTGCATGCCATCGGGCAGGACCTGTTCGGGCAGTTGCTCCCGCAGGATTCGAGAGCCGGTCTCGAACCACCGGCGGGCGAGATCGCCGTCAAAGCAACTGCCGACAAAGGCCAGGGCCGCGCCATTCTCGAGGTAGTGATTGCCCAGCAGGTGGGTCTCCAGGCGGCGGCTGAGCCATTGCGCCTGGCGGATGATGCTCGTCCAGAGCCTATCGAGCAGGCCGCTATCGGCCTG
>DSDB01000702.1 GCA_011057845.1 Phycisphaerales bacterium
CCGGCCTCAAGGTCCGCGACGGTCAGCGTGGGGTTCAGGAGCGAGTGGTCGATCATCTTGGCGATGTCGTGGTAGGTATAGGTCATTGATTCACACGGTCTTATTCCTGGCTTCTCACAAGAATCCGCGCCTCGTTGCATAGGCCAAAGCGGCGTTTTTCACGTTTTTGGGCAACCAGCAGCACCCAAGCCTGCGATCCGGCAAAGGGTTATGTTAATGACGGGGTTAGATACACTCAAGGGTAATCTGGCCGCCCCAGGCCGGCCCGGGACACAAAAACACTTACATCAACTTTGCCCTGAAGCACCTGCGCCGATTTGCGTGAGGAGCCGATCTTCTTCTCGCGGGCGACGGGCTGTTTGGAATATCCGTGGGGTTCGGCGGGGGCCGAAGGGCTGGATTTGGCTTGCCGGGCGGATTGATGGGTCTCATACTGGAGCCTGTCTGTCGGGCTCGGGGTCCGTTCGATGGGCGGCAGCGTCTTGGCCATTGGGGTTTCGTGCTTTGGATTTGTTTCGGATTTCGGATTTCGATACGACCGGGTGGGCAAGAGCGGCATTGGCCCAGCCAGTTTCGGTCAGCGTAACCGTAAGAGGAGACGATTGTGAAGATATGGGTGGTTGTTCTGTTGCTGGGTGTGTCGGCGGTTGCGGCTGCTTTCGGGCCCGATGACATTTTGATTGCGGACTTCGAGGGCGACGACTACGGCGGATGGGTTGCTGCGGGCGAGGCGTTCGGGCCGGGGCCGGCGCGCGGGACGCTGCCCAACCAGATGGAGGTCTCCGGCTATCTGGGCAGGGGGCTGGTCAATACGTACTACAAAGGCGACGACACGACCGGCACGCTGACGTCGCCGCTGTTCACGATCCAGCGGCGTTACATCAACTTCCTGATCGGCGGCGGGATGCACCCGGAGCAGGCGTGCATCAACCTGCTGGTCGCCGATCAGGTGGTTCGCACGGCCACCGGTCCCAACGATCGGCCGGGCGGGTCGGAGCGTCTGAGTTGGAGCTGTTGGGATGTATCGGAGCTGATGGGCGAGGAGGCGCGGATTCAGATCGTCGATGAGCGAACCGGCGGCTGGGGGCATATCAACATCGACCACATCTTCCAGAGCGACCGTAAGATCGAGCCGGTGGACCTGACGCGGGAGATCCTGCTGGACAAGCGGTACATGAACCTGCCGGTGCGGACCGGGGCGCCGAAGGTGTATCTGGACGTGGTGATCGACGGGCGGATCGTGCGGGATTTCGACGTCGAGCTGGCCGTCAACGAGCCGCAGTTCTGGGTCTTTCTCGATATGGCCCAATTCACGGGCAGGACGGCGACGCTCAAGCTGCACGATTCGTTCGGGATGGATCCGAATCTGCTGAAAGTCATCACGCTCGACGACCGGATCAGGGGCCTCGAGGGGCTCTACCGGGAGAAGCACCGGCCGCAGTTTCATTTCACCTCGCGGCGGGGCTGGAACAATGACTCCAACGGGATGGTCTTCTACAAAGGCGAGTACCACCTGTTTTACCAGCATAATCCCTACGGCTGGGCGTGGGGCAATATGACGTGGGGCCACGCCGTCAGCCGGGACCTGGTGCACTGGGAGGAACTGGGCGATGCGCTCCATCCGGACCACTTGGGGACGATCTACTCCGGCTCGGCGGTCATCGACTGGAACAACACATCGGGCTTTCAGACAGGCGACGAGAAGCCGCTGGTGTGCTTCTACACGTCCGCCGGCGGGGAGAATCGGGCCTCCAGGGGCCACCCGTATACGCAGTCGATAGCCTACAGCAACGACCGGGGGCGGACCTTCACCAAGTACCCGGGCAATCCCGTCATTGGCCATATCCACGGCGGCAACAGAGACCCGAAGGTCCTATGGCATGAGCCGACGTCGCGTTGGGTGATGGTGCTCTATCTGGACGACCACGAGATGGGGTTCTTTACGTCCGCGGACCTCAAGCAATGGGAAATGACGAGCAGGCTCAAGTGCTTCCATGAGTGTCCGGAGTTGTTTGAGTTGCCCGTCGATGGGAATGAGGCCAACCGTCTGTGGGTGCTCTACGGGGCCAGCGGCGACTACCTGCTGGGGGACTTCGACGGCCGGCAGTTCACCCCGCGGACACAGGCCATTAAGTTCAGTTACGGCAACTGTTTCTATGCGTCGCAGACCTTCAGCGACATCCCGCCGTCGGATGGACGTCGGATTCAGATCGGCTGGGCCCGGGTCGATACGCCGGGGATGCCGTTCAATCAGTCGATGACGTTCCCGGTGGAACTGACACTGCGGACGACGGAGCAGGGGGTACGGATGTTCGCCCAGCCCGTGCGGGAATTGCGCAGGCTCGACGCCGGCGGGTATACCTGGGGAGAAGTTGCGATCCGGCCGGGACAGAATCTGCTCGATAAGGTCGAAGGCGAGCTGTTCCATATCGTGGCGGAATTCACCACAGGGGCGGCCGAGCAATTTGGCCTCGTGGTCCGCGGCACGGCTATTACCTACGACACGCAGAAGCGGCAACTCCAATGCCGTGATAAGACCGCCGATCTGGCCCCTGTGGACGGCCGTATCCGACTGGAAATCCTCGTGGACCGCACCATCATCGAGATATTCGCCAATGACGGGCGTATCTATATGCCGATGGGCGGCATCCTGCCCGAGGGCAACCGCCGTCTTGAGGTCTTCACGAAACCCGGCGAGACGGTGGTTCACTCTCTTGTCGTGAACGAACTCGAATCCATCTGGCCCCAGTGATGATTGTTGGACAGACTGGTGGCCGAGGAGCGTGTGGGCTTGGGCGTAATTGCACAAAAATGTATTTCCTTGCGGAAGGCCTACAATTTTGTTATTCTAGGTAAAAAAGCCTCATGGAGCTTCGAATATGCCCACAAAACCTACGACTGAAGTGCTGATTCTCAGTGATATCGCTCAGGCCCTGGCCGAGTCGCTGGACCTTGAAAGCACGCTCAAGTCGATCCTTATGTCGCTCGACACGCACTTCAAGCTGCGGCGGGGCACGATTACGCTTCTCGATCCCATGACCGAGACCATCCGAATCCG
>DSDB01000360.1 GCA_011057845.1 Phycisphaerales bacterium
GTAACCGTCGCCGGGCTTCACGTGCGTTGGCCTTCAGAAAAATATCTCAGTTCGGCTGTCGCCGGCCGCTTCAAGAATCGCTCGAATCAGGCCGGCGTAGCTGCGGGGGATATGCGACAGGTGCCCCAGGCCCAGTTGGCGCTGGGTGTCGATGATGGTGTCGTTGTCCGGTCCTTCGATTTCAACATACGTGCCCAGGATAGGAATCTCGTCCAGAGCCACCTCGCAGCGGTTGAATTGCCAGAGGGAGCGTCGCTTCTGGAGGACCATAACCGGGCGGAAACCCAGCGCACCGAGAAACTCGACCGCATCGTCGCGGCTGTGGACCTCCAGTTGGACTTCTTGCCGCTTCTTGAGCATGTCGGGGGCCTTCGGGCCTTTGAAGGCAAGGATATACCGCGTGTCGCCGTCCTGCGTCTGGGTGCGCAGCCGCAGGCACTTGTCGCGGCGGGCGATGGCGCCATCGTCGAAGAAGGTGTCGGTCTCGATTCGCCGGCCGATGTGGCGGGCGCCGAGGGCGGCCAGCGCGGCGGCAACCGCGTCGTGAGAATCGACCTTGAGTTTCGCTTCGATTTCGATGGCCATGACGAATCTCAGACAACGATGTTGACCAGGCGGGACTTCACGACAATGACCTTTCGCGGCGTTTTTCCGTCGAGGGCGGCCGCGACCACCGGGTCCGCCAGGGCGTTCCGGCGTATGCTGTCCTCGTCGCTATCGGCGGCCACGACGATACGGGCCTTGATCTTGCCATTGACCTGGACGGCCAGCTCAATCTCCCGAGCCTTGACCCGTTGAGGGTCGTATGGCGGCCAGGGTTCGTAGGCAAGCGTCTTGTCATGGCCCAGGATCTGCCAGAGTTCCTCGGCGATGTGCGGGGCGAAGGGGGCGAGGACCAGAAGAAACCGCTCGATCACGCATTTCGGGCGGACCTCGCATTTCGTCAGGTGGTTGACGAGGATCATCATCTGGCTGATGGCGGTGTTGAAGCCGAAGGCCTCGATGTCCTCGCCGACCTTCTTGATGGTTTGGTGGAGCAGGCAGGTGGTCGGCTCATCGGGTTCGACGTCCCGGACCTGGGGCAGGACCTGACCCGTCTGTTCATCCACGACGAGCCGCCAGGTGCGCTGGAGGAACCGGTGCACGCCTTCGACGCCCTGCATGGACCAGGGCTTCATGGACTCCAGCGGGCCCATGAACATCTCGTAGAGGCGCATCGAGTCGGCCCCGTAGCCGGTAATGACCTGGTCGGGGTTGATGACGTTGCCGCGGGACTTGCTCATCTTCTGACCGTCTTCGCCGAGGATCATGCCCTGATTGACGAGCTTGCGGAAAGGCTCGCGCGTGGTGACGTAGCCCAGGTCGTACAGGAACTTGTGCCAGAAGCGGGCGTAGAGCAGATGCAGAACCGCGTGCTCGGCCCCGCCGACGTAGAGATCGACGGGCATCCAATACTTCTCTTTCGCGGGGTCCCAGCCCTTCTCGTCGTTGTGCGGGTCGAGATAGCGAAGGTAATACCAGCAGGAGCCCGCCCATTGCGGCATGGTGTTGGTCTCACGGCGGGCCCGGGTTCCATCCGGGAGGGCGATATTGACCCAGTCGGCGGCGTTGGCCAGCGGAGGTTCGCCCGTGCCGGTCGGCTTGTAGTCCTTGATCGGCGGCAGAGTCAGCGGCAGGTCGTCTTCGGACAGGGCCAGAACGCGGCCGTCCTCGGTGTGCAGGATGGGGAACGGCTCGCCCCAGTAGCGCTGGCGGCTGAAGAGCCAGTCGCGGAGCTTGTAGTTAATGGCTTTGCGACCTTTTCTCTGCCGGGAAAGCCATTCGGTGATCTTCGCTTTGAATTCAGGGGTCTTGAGGCCGTTGAATTCGCCGCTGTTGATGGCGGCTCCGTTTCCCGTGAAGCAGAGTTCGCCCTTTTCCACGAGCAGCGCCTGGACGGGGTCATCCGGTTGAACGACGGGGATGATGGGCAGACCGAACTTGGTGGCGAATTCGAAGTCCCGGTCATCATGAGCGGGGACGGCCATAATGGCCCCGGTCCCGTAGCTGATGAGGACGTAGTCGCTGATCCAGACGGGTATCCGTTGCCCGTTGACGGGGTTGATGGCGTAGCCGCCCGTGAAGACGCCGGTCTTGTCCTTGGCCAGGTCGGTGCGGTCAAGGTCGGACTTGCGGGCGGCGGCCTGGCGGTATTGTTCCACGGCCTCTCGGACGTCGGCCGTGGTGATGCGATCCACGAGCGGGTGCTCGGGGGCCATGACCATATAGGTGGCGCCGAAGAGCGTGTCGGGACGTGTGGTAAAGACGCGGATCACCTCGTCGTGACCCTCGATCTTGAAGTCCACATCGGCCCCGACACTCTTGCCGATCCAGTCGGTCTGGAGCTTCTTGATGGATTCGGGCCAATCCACTTCCTCCAGGTCCGCGAGAAGTCGCTCGGCATACTGGGTGATTCGCAGCATCCACTGGCGCATGGGCTTGCGAAAGACCGGATGGCCGCCGCGCTCGCTGACCCCCCCTACCACTTCCTCGTTGGCCAGGACGGTCCCCAGTTCCGGGCACCAGTTGACGGGGACCTCGGCCTCGTAGGCAAGGCGATGGTCATCGATGTATTGGCGTTTCTGGGGCTCGGTCAGGCCGGCGGGGATGGGCAATTGGTCGATGGGCCTGGCCTTCTGCTCGGCGTCGTCAAAATAACTGTTGAAGAGTTTCAGAAATATCCACTGGGTCCATTTGTAGTACGCGGGGTCCGTGGTGGCCAGTTCGCGGTCCCAGTCGTAACTGAATCCGAGGGACCGCGTCTGCCGCCGCATATTCTCGATATTCCGCCGCGTCGTCTGCTCCGGCGCCGCGCCCGTCTTGACGGCATGTTGCTCGGCGGGCAGCCCGAAGGCATCCCAGCCAAACGGATGCAGGACGTTGAAGCCTTTCATTCGCTTGTAGCGCGCGACAATATCGCTGGCCGTGTAACCCTCCGGATGGCCGACATGCAGCCCTTCGCCGCTTGGATA
>DSDB01000266.1 GCA_011057845.1 Phycisphaerales bacterium
AGACTCAAGAGTCCCGGCTACTCCGGAAACTGCTGGGGCTACAATTTCGACTGGCAGGCACGCGCCTTCTTCGTGCCCCGATTCACCCCTACGATCGTGAACTCCTCCTTCATCGGCCATGCCCTGCTGGATATGCACGCATACACCGGCAGCCCGGCCGCTCTGGATATGGCCGTCCCTATCGCCGATTTTATTCTCAAGGACCTCCACCGTTCGCCGGACGGCGATACTTTTTGTTTCAGTTATACGCCTCTGGATCATTCCATCGTCCACAACGCCAACATACTGGGCGCATCACTGCTCATACGGCTTCATGGGATAACGGGCAATGAAAAACTCAAGGAGGCGGCGCTGGCGGCGTTGGAATACAGCCTCAAACGCCAGGATGAGCGCGGCGCATGGGTCTACGGGGAAGCGTCGCATCATCAATGGATAGACTCCTTTCATACGGGCTTCAATCTGCAGGGCCTGCTCTATTTCGTCCGGGCCGGGTTTGAGCAGTACCGCATCGCTCTGGATCGCGGGACGGATTTCTATGAAAAGCACTTCTTCCTGGCCGATGGGACGCCGACGTACTACCACGACCGCGTCTACCCCATCGATATCCACAGCCCGGCCCAGGCGATGGTCTTCTTCTCGCAGATGGGACCGGCCTATGCACCCCTGACCGACCGCATCACCCGCTGGATGCTCAACAACATGCTCAGCCCCAAAGGGTATTTCTATTTTCAGAAGCGAAAACGCCGGACCCATCGAATCCCGTACATGCGGTGGTCCCAGGCCTGGGCCTTCCATGGCTTGACCTCCTGCGCACTCGCACGGTCCGCGGCGCCTATCCAGCCGGCTGAATCGACCCATTGACCCGACAGGAGCCGGTGCACCACGCCGCAATCCGGGCCATCGGACGCCGCGACCATCGCACACCATCCACCCTCTTTTCCCTTCCTCCTTTCCTGCCGACGAGACCCGCGGTTTGCCGCGACTGCCCCACTCGCTCCGATAGACACAGCAAGGGTAACACCGCGGTTGAAGAGATAGCGTGAATTGGATTTCGCAACCTGGAGTCATTCAACGACTCCGGATTGGCACGGACCAACCGTCTTGAATCCACTCGGATAGCCTGTTATCATGGGGCCCATCGTGGCATCGCCGACGGCAACAAAAGCCTCCTGGAAAGGACTACAAGCCATGAACAGACGCCGTTTCCTGCGAACCACACTGGCAGCCGGCGGCGGCCTGACCCTCATGGGCCGCGCGGCAGCTCGGAGCTACGCGGCCAACGAACGGGTCAACGTCGGCCTGATCGGTGTTTCCGGCCGCGGAACATGGTTCGTCGATTGTATGCCCGGCATAAGCAATGTTGTCGCCATGTGTGATGTCAACGACTACCGGGCGAAGAAGGCTTACGAGGCGCACCCGAAGGCCCGTAAGTTCCGGGATTTTCGCAAGATGCTCGATGAGATGGGCGACGGGCTCGATGCCGTCACCATCGCCGTGCCCGACAATACGCACGCCGTCGCCGCGGCCGCGGCCATGCGGGCCGGCAAGGGCGTCCTTTGCGAGAAACCCCTGACCCACGATGTGTATGAGGCCCGCCGGATGCGCCTGATTGGCCACCGGACCAAAGTCGCCACACAGATGGGTAACCAGGGTACCGCCAGCGGTGCCTTTCGTCGTGCGGTCGATTTACTCTGGACTGGGGTCCTGGGCGAGGTCCGCGAGGTTTATGCCTGGAAAGACGGCGGCGGCGCCGGTGAACGGCCCATCCCCATCGAGCAGCACAACTGCCCGTCGACGCTCGACTGGGACCTATGGCTCGGTCCGGCCCGCTACCGCCCCTACAACTCCCGCTGGGCCGAGTGGCACACCTGGCGAGACTTCGCTACAGGCAACCTCGGCAACTGGGCCTCGCATACACTGAACGTCGTCTTCAAGGGTCTGCGCCTCGACGAGCTCTGGAAGGACGGTGCCGGTGTCCACACATTCAACCTTGAAGCCAAAGTCACGGGCACTCACGAGGCCACCTTCCCCCGAGGCGAGATGATCAAGTACGAATTCCCCGCCCGCGGCGACATGCCGCCCGTAACGGTGAACTGGTATAACGGCGGCGCCCAGGCCATGGGCTGGCGCGAGCCGCTCGAAGAGAAGCTCGGCCGTAAGCTCGACTGGGGCGATGCGGGCGAGAAACGCTGGGACGATCACGCGGGCGTGCTGCTGGTCGGCTCCAAAAGCATGATGCACAGCAACGGCCACAATACGGTGATGACCCTGCTGCCGCAAAAGCAGTTCGAGGGCTTCCAAGACCCGCCCGCGACCCTGCCGCGCAGCCGAGGCCACGAACGCGAGTGGCTCGATGCCGTCAAGGGCGGCCCCGCCGCCATGTCCAACTTCGAATACTCCGGCCCGCTGGCGGAGTTTCTGCTGCTGGGCAATGTCGCCACGCTGGTCGAAGGCCCCATCGAGTTCGACGCGGCCCGGTGCGGAATCACCAATAACGACAAGGCCAATGCCTTGCTGCGGCGCGAGTATCGCGAGGGCTGGAAGCTGTGAAGTCGTATTTCGTCGTTCGTATCTCGCCTCGCGGGCATGGAAGATATCGAGACGTAGTTGTCATTCCCGCAAAGGCGGGAATCCAGGCATGTGGGACGACCCAATGAGAACAGACACACAACTTGCACGATCGGCAGTGGCGGTAGTGATGGCACTCGCCACGGCTGTTGATGCCCAGTTGACGCCCGACCAGGCCCGGTGGATCGAAGCGGCCGTACCGCAGCAGGCTACCGTCAAGCCCCTCAAGGCCCGCCGCGTCCTGATATGGAACACCCCCTTCATGGACAAGTGCCCCCACGCCGGCTACTGCGTCCCACAGGCCCAGCACGCCATGGAACTACTCGGCCGAAAAACCGGCGCGTATGAGCCCGTCGTCAGCGACAACGTGGCCATGTACCTGCCGGAGAACCTCGCGGGATTCGACGCCATCATCTTCAATAACAGCAACGGCCCCTGGAT
>DSDB01000230.1 GCA_011057845.1 Phycisphaerales bacterium
AACGGCGGGGCTCCGAGCGGACTGGCCGTCGTGCCGTAGATGCTCTCGCCGTTGGCGGCCATCCAACGTCCCATCCCGGCCAGCCGCTCCACGCTCGCCGCCGGGATCAGCCCCTCGGACGTCGGGCCGACGTTCAGCAGAAAATTGCCCCCCTTGCTGGCGATATCCGCCAGCTTGCGAAGCAGGTCTTCGGTGCTCTTCCAGTTCTCGTCGTAGCTCTTAAAGCCCCACGTGTCGTTCATGGTCATGCAGGTTTCCCAGTCCGTGCCGGGCAGACCCCTGGCGGGGATTTCCTGCTCGGGCGTCCCGAAATCGCCCGCGAAACTGCCTTTTCGACTCATACCGGACATGCCGCCGCGGCCCTTGCCGACGCGGTTGTTGATGATCAGGTCCGGCTGCATCTCGATCAGACGCTGGTACGTCTGCTGTCCATAGTCGTCGCTCCAGTCGCGGATCCATTCGCCATCGAACCAGAGCACGCCCAGAGGCCCGTAGTTGTGCACCAGTTCGGCCAACTGCGGCCACAGATAGGTGCGAACATAACGGTCGAAGTTCGGATTGCTCATGCCGCCGTTGTTGTACGTCGGATAGAACGGGGCCTGGGCGTCGGGATGGTGCCAGTCCATGATCGAATGGTAGAAGCACATCCGCAGGCCGTGCTTCTTGCAGGCAACCGTCAGCTCCCTCAGAATGTCACGCTTGAACGGCGTGGCGTCCATGATGTCCCACTCGGTGACATTGGAATCCCACAAACAGAAGCCGTCATGGTGCTTGCTGGTGATGACGATATACTTCATGCCGGCGTCCTTGGCGATACGGACCCACTGGTCGGCGTCGAATTGCACGGGGTTGAACTCGGCGGCGAATTTCTCATATTCGGCGACCGGTATGTTCGCGCTTTCCATGATCCATTCGCCGATGCCCCCGATGCGCTTGCCGTTATAGGTCCCGGCCGGCACCGAGTACAGACCCCAGTGGATGAACATCCCGAACCGGGCGTCCCGCCACCAGGCCATCCGCTCGTCTCGGCTCAGCGGCTGAACCGGCGCGTTCACGGACGTCTCAGCCGGCACGCTCTTGAGGGCCTGCTCGTTGCTAACGGCCTGCTCCTCACAGCCGCACAACACAACGGTCCCAAGTATGACCGCCGCTATACCGGCGACGAACGTCATGGTTCGCTTTATCTTGACCAACATGGCAAATCTCCTTAGTGCAGGACCACCGCAGCCTCGAACCCTCGCGGCCGCCGCAATCGCCTCGGGCCTTACATCATGTCGCCCATGCCACCCATGCCACCCATATCATCCATACCGGGCCCGCCGGGACCGGGCTTCTTGTCCTGCGGCTTCTCCGTGACGATGCAATCGGTCGTCAGCAGCAGCGTCGCGATGCTCACGGCGCTCTCCAAAGCAATGCGCGTCACCTTCACCGGGTCGATGACCCCGGCGGCGACCAGGTCTTCGTAGGTATCCGTGGCCGCATTGTAGCCGAAGCCGTCTTTGCCCTCGGCCACCTTGTTGACCACGAGGCTGGCCGTCTTGCCGGCGTTGTCGGCGATGGTGTAGCACGGCATGCGCAGGGCCTTGCGTAGAATGTCCGCGCCGGTCTTCTCGTCATCGTTGTTCAATTTGAGCTTGTCGGCCGCGTCCATGCAGCGAATCAGCGCCACGCCGCCTCCGGGGACGATGCCTTCCTCGACGGCCGCGCGGGTCGCATGCAGCGCGTCCTCAATGCGGGCCTTCTTCTCCTTCATCTCCGCCTCGCTGGCGGCGCCGACGTTGATCTGGGCGACCCCGCCCGTCAGTTTCGCAAGGCGTTCCTGGAGTTTCTCGCGGTCGTAGTCGCTGGTGGTGACGTCGATTTCGTCCTGGATCTGCTTGATCCGCCCGTTAATGGCGTCCATGCTGCCGGCGCCTTCGACGATGACGGTGTCGTCGTTATCAATGGTGACTTTCTTGGCCTGGCCGAGCTGCTCGATGCTGATGTTCTCCATGTCGATGCCCAGGTCCTTGAAAATCGGCTGGGCGCCCGTCAGCACGGCGACGTCCTGCAGCATGGCCTTGCGGCGGTCGCCGTAACCCGGCGCCTTGACCGCGGCCACCTGGAGGATGCCGCGCAGCTTGTTGACCACGAGGGTGGCCAGGGCTTCGCTCTCCACGTCCTCGGCGATAATCAGCAGCGGGCGCTTGGATTTGGCGACCTTCTCCAGCAGCGGAATGAGCTTGGCGACGCTGCTGATCTTCTCTTCATGCACCAGGATGAACGGCTTGTTCAACTCGCAGGTCATGTGGTCGGAGTCGGTCACGAAATGGGGCGAGAGATAGCCCCGGTCGAAGGACATGCCCTCGACGAAATCCACGGTGGTCTCCAGGCTCTTGCCCTCCTCGACGGTAATGACGCCGTCCTTGCCGACCTTCTGGAACGCCTTGGCCATCGTCTTGCCGATCTCGTAGTCATTGTTGGCGCTGATGGCGGCAATGTTCACGATGTCGTCGGCCTTGGCGATGTCGATGGGCTTGGCCAGGGAGGCCAGCTTCCCGGTTACGGCCTTCGCCGCCGCCTGCATACCGCGGGCCAGGCTCATCGCGTCGGCCCCGGCGGCCAGGTTGCGGAAGGCCTCCTTGAACAAGGCCTCGGTCAGGACCGTGGCCGTGGTGGTCCCGTCGCCGGCGATCTTCGACGTCTTGCTGGCCGCTTCCTTGACCAGTTTGGCGCCCATGTTCTCCTGCTTGTCCAGCAGGTCGATCTCCTCGGCGACGGTCACACCGTCCTTGGTTACGGTCGGTCCGCCCCAGCTCTTGTCGATGATGGCGTTGCGACCCTTGGGGCCGAGGGTGGGTTTAACCGCGGTGGCCAGTTTTTCAACACCGGCCAGCAGAGCGGCTCTTGCGTCAGCTTCAAAAACCAGGTTTTTGACTGCCATAATTGCGTGCCTCCTTATTCATCTGCGCCAAAAACACATTAGAGTTCGCGTACTCAGACTGCTAACAAGTCCATATCTCCT
>DSDB01000571.1 GCA_011057845.1 Phycisphaerales bacterium
GCGGTAGGGGGAGCGCCCGCTGGCGTTGAGGCCCAGCAATTTGCGGTCTTTGGCCGACCAGACGATGGCGAACAGGTCGCCGCCTGGCCCGCAACTCATCGGCTCGGTAACACTGAGGACGGCGTTGGCGGCGACGGCGGCGTCGATGGCGTTGCCACCGGCCTTGAGGATGTCAATGCCGGCGATGCTCGCCAATGGATGACTCGTACAGACGATGCCGTTTCGACAGGCCACGGTCGAGCGGTTCTGGTTGCGATAGGCGGCCATCTCGGCGTTGTACGTTACGCCGTCGGTTCCCGGTGCGGATCGACTCGCGCTGCCCCCCAGCACCGCGTATGCAGCCGCTGAGCCGGTCATCCTGAGAAAATCGCGTCGTTGCATAGGTATCTCCTGGCGGCGGTTCACCGAGCCGTGGGCTCGATTTCGATGATTGCCTCGCACCAGCGGCGGAGGTCCCAGGGGCCGAACTGCACATCGGCCGTGACGACATAGAACTCTCTTGCGTCCGAATCGGCGACCCGGACATCGAACAGAAGCTCGGCCTCTTTGCGTGGTTCGATCCGAACCGAGGCCGTTTTCGGCCGCCCTTCGATGCCCGGCGGCGCATTCAGCGTCACGGCGTAATCCTGTGCCTGGGGGCTATGATTGAATATCCTGACGCCAAGCTGGATGCGGGCGCCGCGCTGGGCCGTCCGGCCGTAGGGATAGAAACGGGCCCAGCGTTCGTCAATGCCGTAGTTGGGCTCGTCCCACGGTAGTAGTTCGGCCAGCAGTTGCTTTCGTTGGCGGAGCTTGCGTTGCATGTGTTCGATCTGTGTTGTCGAAAAACGGAACGGCTCCGTGACGTGCTGGTTGACGAGCAGGCAATTCTCCGGCAGGGCCTTGAGGACATCGAGGCAGTGCAGGTAGCCGGTGTCGTTGTGGAGGAGGTTGCGATTGAGCAGGCAGTAATCATCGATACCGGAGGGGGTAAAGGAGTCGCCCATGAAGAAGATGGGCCTGTCGGCGTCGGGTTCGACGAGCAGGGCATCGTGGTAAATCGTCTGGCCCGGATGATAGAACAGCGTCAGGCGATACTCCTTCCATCGCATCTTATGGCCGCTGGGGACGGCGACGACATCGGGTATGGGGTTGGTGGTCAGGCAGGGCAAGCGGTAAGCGGAGGGATTGGCCAGGATGTCGCGCTGTTGCCACGAACAGTAAATGGGGCAGTCAAATCTGGCGACCAGATCGGCCACGCTGTTGGTATGGTCGTCGTGATAATGGGTGATAAAGATGCCGCTGATATGCGAGAGTTTGCCCTCGGCTTGCAGCTTCTCGAGCTCGGCGATGATGGCGGGCGATCCGCAGTCAAGGAGGAAACCGGAGCGGTCGGCCGAGAGGATCAGACGCGAGTTCTGGATGGGAATGACCCAGGCGGGAGGCTTCTGTTCAATGACCGGCGCCCAGGTCATCCAGTCGACCTTGGCGTCGGGGCCGAGCACACGGGCCGCGAGGGTGTCGTAGTGCTCCTTGAAGTACCATTTCCCGGCATTGATGGACAGGTAGTTCGCGTAGACGGCCCGCAATCGACGGATCAGAAGGGCAATCTCTTCGGTGGTCTTGTAGATGGTCCAGCCATGGGCCGGGACGATGATGTCGGGCTTTCGCTCGGCGATCTTTTGGAGGCTCTGAATCAGATCGCCGATCCGTCCGGCCCAGCCGTGGTAACCGCCGATCTGGGCGTCGGCTACGGCGTCCTGGAGGCTGTACAGGTCGAACAGGCGTCCATCGCGGTACATCAAGTCACCCACGAACGCATACTTGAGGTTGTCGATGGTGGTCAGATAGGAGACACCCTCGCGGGTGTAGCCGGGCGTGGCGACGACTTCGATCTCCAGGTCCTGCCACTGAATCTTGTGCCCATCGGACACCTGCATGGAGACCGGCATGGGCTCGGTGGGCAGTTTCGTACCCTGCTGGTCGTAGTCGTGGAAGCGTTTTTGGCGAAACTTGGACCAGAAGGCGTCGGGGTTGGTGAACCGCTCGGCGACGGCGGCGGGAACCACGGCCCTGGCCCCTTTGGCGACGAGCTCCTGGCCGGCCCAGGCAACATCGCGGCGGGCGTCCGTGAACAGGACCATATCGGGCTGCCGCACGAATCCGGCCGGATCGCCATAGACGACAAGCGTGCGCCCGTTGCGGCTGATGATGGCGCCGCTGATGGCCCCCTGGCGAACCAGGACCGAATCGCTGGGTTTGATCTCCTCGACGGCCTGGGCGGCGACCGCCGTGAATGCAATGAGAGCGAGCGAGAGGAGCGAATGTTTCATTGTCGTACATCCTTATGCTGTTGTAGCGGGCAGGCGCCAGCATAACCCTTTGCCGCAGGGCGGACAATGGTTATTGGATGGTTCAATGCAGCATTTTCTCCTGACATTTCATCCGGGCGTGCGGTAGAATCACGACGCTGGATGCATGTCTTGGATGACGGCCGCCGGGCATGAAGGAGATAAGGCCATTGACGGGGACCCGGCAACGATCTGGCATACGGCGTGGGAGCCGCAACTGCCGGACTATCCGCATGAGATCACCATCGCCTTCAAACGGTCGGCGACGATCACGGGCTTTATGTACCTGCCACGGCAGGACATGAAGAACGGCTGGTTCAGCGAGTATGCGTTCTATGTCAGCGCGGACGGCAGACAGTGGGGCGATCCCGTGGCAAGCGGGTCGTTTCCCGAGGGCAAGGCGTTGCAGAAGGTCGCACTCGCACAGCCGATAAAGGGGCAATACGTGCGTCTGGTGGCGGTTCAGGGGATTGAGGGACAGAAGTTCGCGGCGGTTGCGGAGCTGGGCATAGACATTGAGGAGTGACTGAAACCGCGTGGGCGAGAACGGCGCTTGCCCACGCCACCATTGCCGACGTTGCGAGATGCTTCCTTTCGCTGTGCATGACAGAGATGTATGGCCTTGTCTGCGTGAGTGAGAATGCAGGGTGTGCAACTCGTTGCA
>DSDB01000221.1 GCA_011057845.1 Phycisphaerales bacterium
GGCCTTTTTCACTGGACAGATGCCGGCCGCCACGCAAGAATAACCCCGACAGTCGCCGGGATTCGGTGGTCCGGGCGGCGCACACAGCAGAGACGGTGGATACGGCTATGAGCGCGACCGGAAGACACAACGGCGGCAAGTGGGCCTGGACGGCGGTGGTGGTGGGCTTGAATCTCACGCTGTGGATTCTGCCGAGTCGCGTGTCCTATCTGATTGCTCAGAATCGCGACGTCCTGCTGGGCCGGTACAGCGTCGAACGGGTGACGGCTCTGCTGATTCTCGGTCCGATCAGCGCCGTGAGTCTGTTTCTGACGTGGAGCGACCCGTCGAAGAAAAAGCGGCGACAGTTTGCGGTTGCGGCTGTTGCATTATCGTTGCTGGCGGGTGTTGCCGTCGTTGATACGGCGGCCCGCCTTGGGAGGAGTCACGGGTACATTGTCCGCTACGACTTCCTCAGCCGCCTGCCCAACCGTGTCAACCATGGTGTTCACGAGGACGTTCCCTCCAAGGCCTTCTTGTACCCGACGAATCCACCGGCGTACCCGGATATCGAGTATACACTGACGACGGATGCCCGGGGCTTCCGAAACAGGACCGATTACGATCATTACGACGTCGTGGCGATTGGGGACTCCTTCGTCGAAGGCTCGAATGTCTCCGATGAGCAGGTCTGGCCGGTGCTGCTGGCGGAGAAGACGGGGCGGAGCATCTACAACCTGGGGATGAGCGCGGGCAACTGCGTGACTTATCATGAGAGCCTCAAACGTATCGGCGTGGGCCTGTCGCCGCGGATTGTTCTGTGCATGGTCTATGAGGGCAACGATTTTCGAGACTCGAATTACCGTAACAGGGACGCCCCGACCAGGCGTGTGGGCAGGTACTTTCGGGCTTCACCGATCCGCCTCGCCGTGAAGGCGGCCGTCACTCGGGGCCTTGGCGGGCGGACGGTCGATCCGCCGGATGCCGATGACGCGGATGCGACGGTCGACGAGATTCGAGAGGACAGGGCGAGGGCCGGCGCGGACGACCCCGTTTCGTGGCTGCCTGCGCCCGTCGGACCCGAGGACAGTCCCCGGTACTACGCCTTCAAAATCAAGGACCTTCTGAGCCATTTCGTTACGGCAGAGAGGTTTGAGCAATCCGCCGGCTGCGTGAAGACGCTTGAGAAGCTGGGCGAGATCAAGCAGCTTTGCGACGACCACGGTTCGCATTTGACCATAGTTTATGCCCCGAGTAAGTATCGCACGCTGACGCCGCTGCTGATGGATCGCCTGACCGACTCGCAGTTGCATGCGTTCATGTCGCTGAAGGCGGACGACCTGCCCGAACCTGAACGACTGAAGGAGGTGCTGGCCGGGCGTTTGGACGTCATGGAGTCGGCCATCAAGTATTTCTGTGAGACGAGGTCCATCGGTTTCGTGAGCCTGGTTGAACCGCTGCGGGAGGCGATGGCCCAGGGGCGGCAGGCGTACTTTACATACGATCAGCACTGGACGCCCATAGGGCACGAGATTGTGGCCGAGGTGTTGGCGGCGTATCTGGGCGGGTCGGATGCGGAAGGGCCGGCCTGTGATGAAGGCGAGTAGCGCGCCCGCCGCGCGGATGTCAGGATTTCTTGTCGATGGAGGTGTGGGCGGCATCAAACATGCGAATGCCGCCGGTGTCGAGACGCAGGACCAGGCCCTTTTCGGGGTCCACGTCGATGCAGTGGCCGCTGAAGCGACGACCGTCGTAAATGACGGTAATGCGTTGATGAAGCTGTGTGGCATATTGTCGCCATGCGTCGGTCACGGCGGCGGGCGATGCCGCGGCCGTCTCGACCCAGCGGTCCAGACTGGTCAGGAGTCGACGGGCTACGGCCGTGCGGTCACAGATGGCTCCGGCCTCGATGGCCAAGCTTGTGGCTGAGACCCGCAGTTCCGGGGGGAAGTCTTCGGCAGATTGGAGGCAGTTGACGCCGATGCCAATGATGTGGGCGACCCGGCGGGCGGCGCCGCGCGTCTCGAGCAGGATACCGGCGACCTTTTTTCCATTGATGAGAATATCATTGGGCCATTTGATCCGGGCACGGACGCGAAGGTCGTCATTCAGCGTCTCTGCGACGGCGACGGCCGCGGCCAGGCTCAGCAACTCGCCCGGACATGGACTGCCGAGCAGAAGGACCGAGCAAAGCAGGCTCTTGCCGGGGTCTGAGTGCCAGGCGGCTCCGGCGCGGCCGCGTCCGGCAGTCTGGTGTTCGGCGAAAACAGCCAGACCATCATTGGCCGGATCGGTGGCGTATCGGGTCGCCAGGTCGTTGGTGCTGGCCGTCTCGGCGAAGACGACCCCCTTGCGTCCGATGCGGCGCGTGCTGAGACCGGCGGCAATCCTGTCGGGGTCGAGCGGTTCCTGCGGCGACGTCGCGGGGCTCATCGGTCCAGGCCGATATCCACGGCCGTCGCCGAGTGCGTCAGGGCGCCGATGGCGATGCGGTCGACGCCGGATTGGGCGATGGCCGAGACGTTATGCAGGGTGACGTTGCCGGAGGCCTCCAGCAGCGGCCTGCCGCTCTTGCCGCGCATGGCGTCGCGCATCTGGACGGCATGCTTGAGCTGCCACTGGCCCATGTTGTCGAGCAGAACAATGTCCACGCCGGGGACGCGAAGGACGTGGTCAAGCTGGTCGTCGACGTGATCCACCTCGACGGCGACGAACTTGATGCCCCGGGTGGCGTGGGCCTGCCGGACGATGTCCGTCAGCCGCTTCTCAAAGTCGCGGTCAAAGTTGCGTCCGATGTCGGCGAGATGGTTGTCCTTGATGAGGACGGCGTCGTAAAGACCCATGCGGTGGTTGTATCCGCCGCCGCAGCGGACGGCGTACTTCTCCAGCACCCGCCAGCCGGGCAGGGTCTTGCGGGTGTCGTAGATCTTGGCGCGGGTGCCCTTGACGGCGCGGACGTACTTGCCGGTGGTCGTGGCGATGCCGCTGAGCCGCTGGAGGAAGTTCAGCACGAC
>DSDB01000028.1 GCA_011057845.1 Phycisphaerales bacterium
AAGGCCGACTACGCGAATTTCCTTACCTTTGTGCAACCCCCCCGTGTTGAGGTCGGCTATAAGCGTATAGGCGCCCGAACATACAAGTTCGACGTTAGCGAAACGGCGGTCCTGAACGCCGGCGCCAAGATCATCAACGTGCAGTGGGACTTCGACTACGGCAAGCGGTTCAGCAGTACGCCGGGATACTCCTTCGTGCGCGGAGGCAAGAAGGAGGTGGCGCTATGGGCCCAATACGAGTTCCCAAGCAGCGGGGAGCATCGCATCGCATGTAAGGTGCAGGACGATATGGGCGGCGAAGGTCTGTGGACGGCAGAGATCGAAGTGGATTAACCGAATGTTCAATCAATTTGCAAGATACGAGGATGCGTTTCGGGACTGGCGGCGGGATGGCCTGCCTGGCCTCAAGCCAGACTCCTACAAGTACGTCGAGTTTCTGACATCCAAGGATGATGACCAGGCGGCCCGCCCCGGAACGCTCTGGCCGCACCAGTGGGAATCGTTCCTGCGGCTGATTTACGCCCATGAAATCCTCGGCAAGGCCGAACTCGGTGCGGATGGTCTGCTACTGAACGTCGTCACGGGCGGCGGCAAGACCGCTATCATCGCGGCGGTGATTGCGTGGCTGCGCATCGCGCACAGCGTACAGAAGTTCGTGCTGCTCTGCCCGAACCTGATCGTACGGGACCGCCTTGAGGATGACTTCCAGGGCGGCAAGGTCTTCAAGGCCCGTGACCTGCTGCCGGAATGGGGTCATGTTCAGCCGCAGGACTTCGTCCTCACGACCTTGGGCGGCGGCAGGGAGGGCGGCTGGGCGAGCTTGTTCAGCGCGAGCCTGGTCCTGGGCAACATCCACCAGTTCTATCTGAGCAACAAGAGCGGGCAGAGTAACCTCTCGGCCTTGATGAACGGACCGGATTTCGCGCTGTTCAATGACGAGGCCCACAACTCACCCGCACCCGAGTACGAGGCGACGCTGAAGCGGATGCGGGAGAGGGTCGTCCTGCGCGTCGACACGACCGCGACGCCCGACCGCGCCGACGGCAGAGCGCCCGATAGCCACATGATCTACGAATACGGCGTGACCGACGCGCTGGCTGACGGGATTATCAAGACACCTGTCGTCTACCAGCCGGACATCAAGACCGTCCAGTTGACATACACCGATGCTCGAACGGGGGAGCAGCGCAAGGTGGAGGAAATCGACTGGGATGAGGTCGACCGCCTTGGCCTGAACGCGACGCAGTGGGTTACAGACGACGAGCCGATGCGACAGCAGATGGCTATTGCGCTCCGCCGCCTCGATGAGCAGGAGCGACGGGCGAAGAAACGCTATCAGCCTATTCTCTTTGTTGTGGCGGTCTGCAAGGCCGATGCGGAAAAGGCCGCACAGACGTTGAATAAATACTTCAAGGTCAAGACGCTGCTGGTCACCGAAGATAGCGACGAAGAAGATCGCCGGAAAGCCCGCGAGCTGGGCAAGCAGCAGAAGAGTGCTACGCCTTTCAGGGCGGTGGTCAGTGTACTGATGCTGCGTGAGGGCTGGGACGTGCCGGAGGTCGGCGTCATCCTGCTGCTGCGAAAGTTCGGAAGCAAGGTTTATGGTCAACAGGTGGTCGGCCGTGGTCTGCGCCGGGTGCGGGTCAAGGGCGTCGAACCGACCGAGCCGCAGATCTGCGCCATCGTGGACCATCCCAAACTGGAGCATCAGTGGCTCTGGGACATCTTTAACGCCAAGAAACGCACCGGCGTTCTGATCGATGACCAATTCGATGAGACGGAAGACCTGCCGCCACCTCCGCCCAAACAGGAACTCGAGAAGCCGGATTTGGTGATTGACGTTCCGGCGGTCGATCCGTCAGTGGTGGACGAAGGCGAGTTTGACGTGGGCAACGTGCCGCCGCCCCCCACGCCCTTGGACGATTGGAGAAAGAGGCTTGACGCCATTGCGTACGATCCAACGGTGGTTGAGATCACGAAGGTCACTATGGCGGGCGTGGTCGGCCAGGAGTTGGGCGGCGAACGATGGAGGACAGTTCAATCGGCCCCCGACGAGGGCGAACCTATTGGCGATATCGCACAGGTGTCTGACGGGGCGGTGCGCGAGGCTGTGAAGGAGGGCTTGCTTGAAATAGCCGAAGCCCTGACTGTTGAAGCAGGTTATGCCGCGACGTTCAAGGACAGAGTCTACAGTGCGTTGCTCCATCATGTTCGCGCCAGGTTCCTCAACGGTTCATCGCTTGGTCTGGCAGAACGGCCGGAGGTTCATTTCGCGTGGAAGATGCTCCCACAGGTGAAGGCTAAGGTCGGAGCCATTCCGGGTATGGTAGCGGGAATCATCGAATATGGCGATTAGCATTCACGGCCGGTACGCACACCCGAAGAAGAGCCCCTGGAACTTCGAGAAGTTCCAGAGCGACCTGGAACGCCGGATGATGGACCGACTGGAGCGCGACCCGCACGTCGTCAGATGGATGAAGCGGCACGGCATCAGCATTCCGTGGATTGATGGGCAGAAACATCAGCGCCGCTACGTGCCCGACTTTCTCGTTGAATACGAAGACGGCCGGAAAACCGTCATCGAGGTCAAGGACCCCAGTCGCGTTGACTCCAGTGATGTGGAGCGGAAGCGGAAGGCTGCGGAGATGTGGTGTAAGCAGCGACACATGGAATACGAGATTGCAACCATTGGGCGAAAATAGGCGGTAGCCTAT
Source organism: Phycisphaerales bacterium (assembly GCA_011057845.1). Taxonomy (GTDB): domain Bacteria; phylum Planctomycetota; class Phycisphaerae; order Sedimentisphaerales; family Anaerobacaceae; genus UBA2266. Next base: position 2,715 of record DSDB01000028.1, read on the forward strand.
TGCTGCATTTCGTATACTGTCCTGTGTCGTGCGTACTGCGTCGATACTCGATACTGGATCCTCGATACTTGATTCTCAATGCCTCAATGTCTGAAGCCCGAAGCCTGCCCCCCCGCGTGCTGGTAATCCAAAAAGCGATAAACGCACCGACCAGCACCATCACCTCCTCGCCCCACACCCGGATTTCAATTGACAATCACCGACCCCATGCGGTACAATACCACCCCAATGGAGCGAGACAGCCCCCAATCAAGCACCCAGCCCCCAATCCAGCATCC
>DSDB01000066.1 GCA_011057845.1 Phycisphaerales bacterium
CTGGTCTTCATCGCGCTGCGGCCGGATCCGGGTTCTCCGCTGGGCTTCGTCATGGTCTCGGCGTTGCTGGCGGCTCTGCTGTTCTATGTGATTCTGCCGCTGAGGGTCATCTTCGCGATCAACCTGCACCTGCGGCGGCCCAGCAAGCCCTCGCTGCACGTCAAGCTCACCGACGACCGCGTTCTGTTCACGGCCCTGGGTAAGGTGGGCCTGTATAAATACGCCGATATTCAGAGCTTCTCGATCGCCCTGGAACGCTTCGAAGACGGACGGACGCGAGTCCTCGAATTGCGGATGTTTGACGGGCGCGACAGCGTCCTTCCGCTGGACGATGACGTCCCCGTGGAGGACCTGCGCCAGTTTCTCCAGGACCGCATCACCGCCGCACGGCATGGTCGCCGTCAACTGCCCACCCGCAAATACGGCGCCGCTCTGAAGAAGCACGCCCTGGCCGTGATGTTCTTCAGTGCCTTGTGCGTCCTGGCATTTGCCGTTGTATTCATACACACCGAATTGCGGATCGCCGCAGATGCCGACGGCACATCCGCGGCGGCCGAGTCGGCGCTTCAGGCCAGGGCCGCCATGTCCCTTGCCGCCGCCGCGGCGTTCGGGGTGCTGTTTTTGGTCGGATCCATCCTGATGCTCTGGGGAGACGCCCGCTACCTCCGCGCGCGGCTGGCCCGGCTGCAGGCCTACCTGCCGGATTCGGCCCTGAATCAGAGGCAGAAGGCCGGTGACATGTGAACCGCCGCCTTGTCGCAGTCCAGTGGATGCAGTTGCTGGTCCTCTCGGCGGCGCATTTCATCGCCGACATGTTCGGCAACATGCTGCCCGTCATCCTCCCGGCCCTGCGCGCGGAATTCACCATGACGCTTACCGTCGGCGGCCTCGTCGTCTCGGCGTGCGTCCTGACCAGCAACCTCGTACAGATGCTGACCGGCCACACCCGCGCCAATAAGAGCATCCCGGTGTTGCTGTACATCGGCCTGGCGACCGGCGGAGCCATCTGCTTCATTTCCCTGCTGCCGCGAACCAGCCTCGGTATCGGCATCATGGTCCTCATGGCGGCCGTCAGCGGCGTCGGTATCGCCCTGGTGCACCCGGAAGGGCTCCGCGCGATGCACCGACTCGACGCCATACCCGCCGGCCTGAGCACGGCCATATTCATGATGGGCGGCTTCGTCGGCTATTCCGCGGGTGGCGCCCTGTCCGCTGAATTCGTCCACCGCTGGGGCTTGGGCGGCCTGCGATGGATCGCCTTGGGGCCTGTTGTGGCGATCGTCCTGGTGATGCTCGCCCGGGTCCGCCTGGCGGTCGAGTCGGAGACGCCCGCGCAACAGCCCCATTCGGCCGGCTCGATCAAGCGTCTGCCGTTCTGGCCGCTGATGGCGGTCGCCATCCCCGCCGGTATCTCCACCACGATCCTGTGCATGTTGATGCCCACGCGGCTGGAGGAACTGGGCTTCGCCCTGACCTGGGGCGGTTACTCCTCCACCGTCTACGGCATCGGTGCGGCCGTGGGTTCCTTTACCCTGGCCTACCTGGCCTATCGCACCGACGAAATGAAGCTCGTGGTCGCCACGCTGCTGGCCGCCCCGTTTATTCTCGCGACCTACCTGCTGGCTATCGCGCACCGTGCCGCCATCGTGCTGCTGTTCGGACAGGGTTTCTGCGCGATGGGTTCCTACATCCTGCTGATCACCCTGGCCCGCTACGCCACCGGCCCAAACCTCGGCCGGCGGATGGGCTTTATCATCGGCGGCACATGGGGCGTGGCCGTCATGGTCTTCATGGCCCTGACTCCCGTGGCCGACCGCTTCGGCACCCAGCCGCTGCTCTATTCGGCAGTGGGCGGTTACTTCGTATCGGCCTGCATGGCCCTGTGGCTCATGAAGCACGCCGCCCAGAAGGCCTCCGCTGCTGCTCCAACGGCTCTTGAGGGCATCCGGGACCCCGTTTCGCGCACACCCAGCACTGTCTGAGTGTTTTTCCCACCCCCCTTACACATTTCGCGTACTCGGCGGTTATTATTATGTGAGTACGAACATGTTCCCGCTCTTTGACTTGTATCACCATTCCGGCTCGGCCGGAACCCGGGACTCCAGTCGTGTGTCCTGGGTCTTAGGTCTTAGGTCTTTCAGCACCGGGCAATGGAGCCCAGACAATGAAGCATTCAGAGCAAGTAGAGTTGTTCAACCGCATCCGGGCCAGGTACGCGATGTTTCTGACATCGGTGCTGTGGAAGCTGGCCGGCGACCGCGAACTGTTCACCGAGGCGATGCAGTACACCCTTTTTGAGATGTGGCAACGCATCGACAAGCTCCGCGGCGACAACGCAGGGGCTTACCTTTACCGGATCGCGCTGTCGGCCAACAGCAAGGCCTGGCGGAACCGCGTCGGCAAGAACGGCCGGATCAACGCGGATCTCTTGTGCCCCGCACCCGGCCAGGATGAGGCCCTTGCCCGGCGCGAGATGGCCAGGATCGTCCGCCGGGCCGTCGCCGAGTTGCCTGCTCAGCAGTCCCAGGCCATCGTCATGCGGTATCTCGAACAGCACGACTACGACGCCATAGCCGAAAAACTCAACTGCACGCAGGCCTCCGCGCGGTCACACGTCTCCAAGGCGATGGCCACGCTCAAGGGCCGGCTGGCAAAACTTACAGAACGGGAGTAAACCATGAACGCCAACGAATTCAAAGACATCCTCAAGGCCATCGGCAATGAACCCGTTCCCGATGACGTCCGGCAGCTCGCTCAGAAGGCTTCCCAGCAGTTCGATCAACAACTTCAATCGTTCGGACGCCCGAGCGTCCGGGAGGCCCTTATGAGAAGTTCATTTGCCAAGCTGGCCGCCGCCGCGGCCATCGTTATCGCCGCCGCCATCGGTATCGGCGTATTCACCAACGGTTCAGTCACATACGCCAAGGTCATCCAACCCATCCTCAACGCACGCACCTTTGTCCTGGACATCATCGCCGGCGATGA
>DSDB01000197.1 GCA_011057845.1 Phycisphaerales bacterium
GGAGCCGCTTGCGATGTGGGCGGAGTTGAGTATTCGAGGGGGCCCGGGGGCTCGGCACGATCTGCGCGGAGGGCTCAGGAGACGCAAGAACAGAGCAATCGGCGGGCGAGAGAGGCGTGGAGCGCTCGGAGAGGGCAGACCGCTGTCGCGGCCGCCCCCAGTTCTGTGGACCGAAGAGGACAGAGAACCGATCTGGCCGCAGCCGTTCTGGTCGGCCTACGTCGAGCCGCTGGCCTGCAAGGCCTTCTGGATCGGGCCCAGATGCAGCCGCCCCAGCGTGCCCTCTCGACGCGGGGCCGCCGCCAGCAAGGTCGCGAAGGCCACGTGCACCACCATCACCGCCCCGACCATCCCGTAAAACCTTCGGGCGCCCGTGATATTGCCGTCATCGACCCCCCAGAACATCTTCAAGCGACCGTTGACCCGCTCCACGGCCGAGCGGCCCCGATACAGTCGTTCGAACTTCTTCGTCGCCCGCGGGATCGGCGGGAACCGCCGCAGGTCCACCTTGCTGTCCACCCGCACCGTCTTGCCATACGACTTGCCCGCGTTGCAGACGGCCTCGCTGGGGCAGGTCCAGCCCTCGTGCCGGGCCGGACAGCGGTATTTGATCGTCTGACGCTGAGGCTCATAGCCGATATAGGACATCCTGTGTTTGACCGGCGTCGAACTGACATGGTCGTAGCAGTACAGCGTGCCCGCTTCGTCATACACCACATGACTCGTGCCGTCGTGGCCGGGCAACAGACGCTCGAACTCGTCCTTCCAGAGCCGCCGGTTCTTGATGACCGGACGAATCTGGGCCTTGGCCAGTCGTTGGTGGATCTTCCCGTCGTCGGCCGCCATGTCATAGGCCAGCGTTTGCATCCGGCTCTCACCGACGTTCGCCTGGGCCTGGGGCAGCAGCGCCGGCAAGGTGTGCCCGTCCGAGGCGTTGGCCGAGGTCGTCCGATAGGCCAGAGAGACTTCGTGCTTGGCATCCACCAGCAAGTGCAGCTTGTAGCCGAACCACGCGACCACCCGGGTGACGTTGCCCTCGTCGTCGGTGTATTCCTTGCGCCCTCCGGTGGGTTGGGCCAGGCCCTCGCGGATCTCGGCCGCCACGGCCTTCTTGCTCTTCTTGGCCCGCCCGTGTAAGGCCGTCGCGTCCCCGGCCGTGTGCACGCCCAGATCCGGGACCACGTGGCTCAACCGTTGCACCATCCCGTTGAAGATCTCCTGCATCTGCGTGCGGTGCGGCTCCTGGCCCAGGACCTCCTGAAACCGTGAGACGTTCCACGCCTTGGGCACGCCGGCTTCCGAAGGGATGCCGATCAGCGTCCGCAGGCCGGCGTTGCGACGCAATTCCCCCAATACCGCCTCGAAGCTGACGTGCCGCAAGACGATCCGCAGCAACACCACGCCCCACAGCACGTGCACCGGATAGTCGTTGCGACCCCGGTGACGCCGGCGACGCAGGTCGGCCAGCAGCGTTCCATCCGGGATGCAAGCCAGCAGGTGTTTGATGGTACGCAGGCTGGGGCTGTCTTCCAGACAGTCCCAGGCAAACAACGGTCGCGTCGCGGCGATCTGCATCAGGCGTCTCCTTACGGGTACGGACGCCACCCTTATACACCGCAACCGATCCCCACATCAAGGCTTTTCTGGTCGAAGAATCCACAAAAAGCGTCCGAGGTCCAGGATATCGTTACCATCGGCCCAAATCTGCGGGGAACCTGCGAAAGGCACCAGCCGCAACTTTCCTGTCTCCAACAACTTCCACACAACGCAAGCCGCTCCGAGCTGTCAGCCCCAATTGACACGCAAGACCAGCGGGAAGTACAATGCAACTTGATGCAGAAGTGCTGGTGAAGCTGAGGACGAACCGATGTGGAGCACATCCTGCGGCGAACGGGTATTGCACAGTGCCGAGGCGCTGTGAAGCCTACTGGACGAGGCGCATACCGATCAATTGGACGACTACGACCTGGGCCTACCGTGCATCGACAATCTGACCTACGGGTAGAAGATCCCCTAAGTCTACTTCGCCGCCATAGCCGACGACTTGACTGAGGAGCAGGCTTTGGCCAGGGTTGCCGAGTTGTGAGCGGTGTGTGTGGGTGTTGTCGAGCTGGGATAGAGGCATGCCACAGGACGTATGACAATTGGCAGGCCATAGCTCTCGCTACCCCGTGACGAAAACCGCAGCCAGAAAAGCAGCTGCGGTGAGAGAAAGGAAAGAAAGAAAGAAATCACCCTACCGACAACTCCGAAGCCAACAGGTTCAACTGAATGTCAGCCTCCGTAGGAAGCTGCCTGAGATACTTCGTAAATTGTGCCACCATCATGCCTGCGGCGATATTCGCGCAGTAGATCGTGGTCTTGGCGGTACAGGGTCCGACAAAGGCCTCTTCGGTGCGAAACAGCGTGGTCGGGTAGTGCGACCGCGATGGCGCATCACAAGCTGTCAGGACCCGCAGAACCTCGGCGCTCATCCGGCCGTCGCAGTAGAAGCTCACCTGCTCCCCTACTGCTTGCCAGATCAGCCGGCGCACATCGATTTTGTCCACGCAGCAAAAGACGGCGTTGCCGATCTCCATACTACGCCGAAACCGCTCCGGCACAGAGACGATCTCGATTCCGGCGTTGACCTTCCTGCACTGCATGGCCGTGGCGTCGACCTTGAGCTTGCCGAGATCCTCTTCCAGGTAGCCCTGGCTGGCCAGATTGCTCGTCTCGACCAGATCGAAGTCCACGAGTTCGAGCCACGGGACTCCCATCGCCGTCAGTTGCAGGGCGACCTGGCGCCCAATGGCGCCGACGCCAATGATTGTGACCCGACAGGCCGCCATCCGTTCCGGCGGCACGATATCGCGCCGGCGGCTGTAGCGTTCGTCATCTCTCATAGCAGCAGCACCTCCTGTTCGTTGTCCCACAGTTCCGGCC
>DSDB01000499.1 GCA_011057845.1 Phycisphaerales bacterium
AAGCCATCGCCAAGCCCGACGCGGCGAGGAAGATTGCCGAGGCCATTCTGCCGGGCAGAGGGTATACCCCTTGACGGGCCCCGCCGGAACGTGCTAACTGTAGCCAGGAGGGTCTGTCCGGGATTCCGTATGCCCATGGATTACACTTGCAGTCCGACCGAATTGCGAAGGCCCCTGGGGCGGCCGGTGCTGGGGGTCTGCCTGGTGGTCCTTGCGTTCCTGGCCGGATGCAACGCCCCGAAGGACGACCTGATGCAGTTTGACCGCCACATTGCCCAGGCGGACCTGCGAGCGGCCTGCCGCTTCGCCGAGTCGAAGATTGGAAAGAGAAAGACCCCCAGGAACGAGGACCTGCTCTGGACCCTGCAGCGGGCGGCGATTGAGCGGGCCCGGCCTCGGCCCGACTACGCCCTGAGCACCGAGTACTTCGACCGGGCCGAGGAGATGCTCAAGCACTTTGACCAGAAGAACCGCATGGGGGATGTTGTCGGCGGTGTTGTGGCCAGCGACAACCTGGCGCCGTATATGGGCGAGGAATACGACGGGATCATGGTCAATACGTACAAGGCGATGAACTTCATGGCGCAGGGCAAGATGGACCTGGCCCGTGTGGAGTTCAACCGTGCCACGGAGCGGCAGCGGCGTGCGACCGAGAAGTTCAGCGCCGAGATACGCAAGCTCAATGACCAGATGCAACGCGGCGATGGGAACATGAAGATCGCCAGAGCCGGGGCCGAGAGCGATGAGGTCCGCCAGCGGCTGGCACGGGCGTATCCGGAGCTGGACAATTTCGCCGCGTATCCCGATTTCGTCAATCCGTTCACCAACTATCTGGCGGCGGTCTACTACAACCTGATGAACGAGCCCCAGAAGGCGGAGTACGAACTCAGGGCCGTCCATGGCATGGTGGCCGACAATCCCTACGTCGCCAAGGAACTGGACCTGACCAGGCAAGACCGGCTTGATGGGTCGGTGTGGGTTATCTTCGAGAACGGGCTGGGCCCGGTCCGCGAGGAGTTCCGGCTGGACATCCCGTTGGCGATCGTCACCGAGAAGATCAAGTACGTGGGTATTGCCCTGCCCAGGATACGGCTGCGCGGGGCGCCGTGTCCGTACCTGGATATCACGGCCGACGGACGGACCCACCGGACCGCCGTGGTGGCGGACATGGACCGGATCGTGCAGACGGAGTTCAAGAAGGACTACCCGGCGATCCTGACGCGGGCGATCATCTCGGCGACGGGCAAGGCGGCGCTTCAGTTCGTGCTCCAGGATACGATCGGCAAGCGCGATCCGGGGGCGGCGGCGGTGGCCTCGTGGCTCATGGCCGGTTACAGCATGTTCTCGACGGCCGCCGATGTGCGGATTTGGACGACCCTGCCGAAGAACTTCCAGATCGCGCGGTTCGCCATCCCGGCGGACAGGACGCTTAGCATCGTTGGACCCGGCGTGGCGCCGCTGAAAGTGAAGATCCCGGAGTGCGGCAGCGCGGTGGTCTGCATAAAAATAATGACGCGAAATTCACCGCCCGTGTATGATGTGATGACGTTCTGAACGTCTTTAGGAATCGGAACCGTGTTTTAGTGAGGGCCGTAGGTATGAAGTGCATAACCCACATTCTGCTTGTTCTCGGAGCGCTGGTGCTCGTCGGCTGCAAAGAGCAGGGCGACCCGCGCATCCACGTGCGAAAGGACATCCGCAGCGATAATGTTGTGGACAATTACGTGACCCGCCCGGTGGCGGAGGCGTTCAGCGCCCTGGCCGGCTGGGGCATCGACATCAAGCGGGCCGTTGTGATTACCAACGAGGCCGGTTACCGTGAGTTGCACGTCGACGGCTTCAACCGCTCGGCGTCGGTGCGACCGTTCCGGTATCGCGTGGAATGGCTGGACGCCAACGGGTTCGTCATCGACAGTCAGGCCACGACCTGGCTGCGGGCGTCGGCGATGAGCCGTTCGCCGTTCAGTATCAAGGCGGTCGCGCCGACGACCAATGCCGTCGATTTCAGAATGGACACCATGAAGTGGGAGTAAACCATGAAGACAAGGTTGCTGCATATCGTTCTGGCGATGTATCTCTGTGTGATCGGCTGCACGCCCGAGACCCGCGTTGTCGACACCCGCAACGACCCGGGCAAGGCCGTGATTGTACTGGACTATCGCGATTTCGCCGAGACGGCCAGCGAGATGGTCCAGTCGATGATCGGCTCCGGGGCGCTGAACAAGCCCGGCGGCGGCCGCTACGTGATGACCACGGGCAAGATCCAGAACGACACCATGCAGAGGATTGATACCGATCAGCTCATGGCCAAGATCGAGGAGGACCTGCTTAACAGCGGACGGGTCGTGATGACGGCGGCCGTCGGCGGCAAGGGCGCACCGGACCAGATGGTCTACGACACGCGGGATATTCGCGACTCCGACATCGGGACCGAGTTCGACCCGAACACGCTGCCGGGCAAGGGGCGCCTGCTCATGCCCGAGTTGAGCACCTCCGGCAAGATCATTCAGAAGGTCCTGACCTACAGCAAAAAGGAACAGCAGGTGGAGTACTACTTCCAGCTTCGCGTCACGAATCTTGCGAATGGGCTGGTGCTGTGGCAGAAGGAAGACCTGATCGTCAAGCGGGGCAGCAAGAAGACCGTCGCCTGGTAACAGCGGGCGTTACAGGTCCTGACGGATTCCGCCCCGGCTCAGGAGCAGGCCCACCTGTGGCGTCTCGGGCGGCAGGTTCAATTCCGCCAGGAGATGCTCCCATGCCTGCTCATTGCTCCAGTCCTTCTTATAGAGCGTGATCAGGTGCGGATAGGTCGCCGACTTGCGGATTCCGATGGACTGTCGTTTTTGCTCGTAGTCGTCCATTGCTGCGGCTTCGGGTACAGACTCGTCAAAAGGGTCCACACCCTCCTCTACCCTGTACTTCGG
>DSDB01000133.1 GCA_011057845.1 Phycisphaerales bacterium
TCTTGATCGTCCCGCCGCCCGTCCCGCACGTATCCACCAAAGGCCCCACGCCCGGCTCCACCCGCACCGCATGACGCCGCAGCGACCCCGCCAGCCCCGCCAATTCGGCCGCCGTCGCCCCCTTGACCCGCATCGCCGTCAGGAAGGCCGCCACCTGCGCCTCCGGCACTTCACCCGCAAAGACGGCGTCCAGCAGCCCCCCCGCCTGCTCCATGCTCAAATCCCGCCCCCCCAGCAGCGGCTCAAGATATTCAACAATCGAGACCATAACAAAGACCTAAGACCATAGACCCAAGACTTAAGACTCACGACACACGACACATGACTGACGGCTCATAAGAGCACAAGAGCGGAAGGCTTCGGACTTCAGGCATCAAGGCATCGAGGCACTGAGGCATCAAGGATTAAGCATCGAGCATCCCGTATCGAGAATCAACGCAATACGCAATACGACATACGATATACGAACGACGAAATACGAGCCACGAGCCGCGAGCCACGAGTCACGAGCCACCGGTCTCTGCAATTCGCAGCATGTTTTCTATGATCCTGCCCCCCGCCGGCGTCAGAATACTCTCCGGATGGAACTGCACCCCGTACAACGGCAACTCCTTATGCCGCAGACCCATCACAATCCCCTCGAACTGGGCCGTCACCTCCAGGGACTCCGGCATCCGCACCGCACAGAGACTATGATACCGCCCCGCCTGCAATGGATTCTCCACCCCCTCAAACACCCCCGCCCCATTGTGCGTCACCCGCGACGGCTTGCCGTGCATACACTCCGGGGCGTGGCCGACCTCGCCGCCGAAATACTGCACCATGCACTGATGCCCCAGGCACACCCCGAAGATCGCCACCTTGTCCTTGAAGTGCCCTATGGCCTCCATCGACACCCCCGCCGTATCCGGTGTCCCCGGTCCCGGCGAGATCACCAGCAGGTCCGGTCGGAACGTCTCGGCGATCCGCTTCAAATCCTCCAGCGGCGTATCCGCCCGGTACACCTTCGTCTCGCACCGCCGCTTGGCAAAATCATCCACCAGGTTGTACGTAAACGAATCGAAGTTGTCGATGAACAACACCCGTCTTGCATCTTCACTCATTTTTGCACCAACATCAGGCTTCAGACCTCAGACTCGTGGCGAGGGCGTCCCGCCCCTGCGTAGCACGGGCATCCTGCCCGTGCATGAGAAATCCGTCGACAAAGGCGACTCCACCAACGCAATACGCAATACGATATACAAATGACGAATTCACTTTTTCCCTCCCCTCAACGCCCGTAAACACGACCCCGCCTTATGCTCGGTCTCCTCGAACTCCGTCTTCGGCACGCTGTCATGCACGATCCCCGCCCCCACGCGGATATACGCCGTATGGTCTCGCACCTGGAGGCTGCGTATCGTGATGCAACTGTCGAACTGCCCATCCACCGTCAGATACATCACCGCCCCGCCGTAGTACCCGCGCTTCGTCTTCTCCAGCCGCCGGATCAGCTTCATCGCCTCGATTTTCGGCGCCCCCGTCAAGGTCCCCATATTCATCGTCGCCAGGTACGCGCTGAGCGCATCGAGGTTCCCCGCCAGGAGCCCCTTGACGTTGCTGACCAGATGCTGCACCGACTCGTACTTCTCCGCGATCAGCAATTCCGTCACCACCCGGCTGCCCGCCTCCGCCACCCGCGCAATATCGTTTCGCGCCAGGTCCACCAGCATGATATGCTCGGCCAGTTCCTTGCGATCCAGCTTCAACTCCGCCTCATACCGGAAGTCCGTATCCAGGTCAATCTGCCCGCCGAGCCGCCCGCGCGGCTTGGTCCCGGCAATCGGCCGAATCTCCACCGTCCGCTCCGCCGTCCCGCTGACCCGCAGATTCAACTCCGGGCTCGACCCCATCAGCACCGTGTTCGGCGTATTCAGATAGAACATATACGGCGATGGATTGAGCACCCGCAGCCGTTTGTAGACATCCAGCGGCTCATCGGCGCACGGTTCCATAATCGTCCGGCTCAGCACCACCTGGAAGATATCCCCATCCAGGATATGCCGCTTCGCCGTGCGGACCATCTCCTCGTATTCGGCCTGCTGCGTATCGGTCGAGGCCTCCGGCAGCGGCCCCTCATACCGCCGCCCCACCGGCGGATCAAACCGCGCCATATTCTCATAGTAGTCAAAGCACCCCTGCGCCTCGGCGATGGCCTTCTCGCGGTCCTCATCCGTTACGATGCAGTTGACCACCACGTGCCCTGTACCGTGCTCGTGGTCCACCAGGAAGATGTTATCCGCGAAATACGCCTCGTAGTCCGGGTTGCCCAGGAGGTCGCCCTCGCTGGCCGGGAGTTTCTCGAACTGGTCGATGAAATCGTAGCTGATCGCCCCCAGCAGCCCGCAGGTGATGCGAAACGGCTTGCTCGCCAGCCGAAACGCGAACGCGACCGCCCGCAGCACGTCCATCTGGTTGGTCGTCTTGAGCCGGGTCTGCTCATCGACCAGCCCCGCGGCCGTCCGGATCCGCCCGGTAATCTCCTTCTCGCTGAACTGGACCTGCTCGCAGAACCCGAACCGCTGCTCCCGCAACCCCGCCAGATACCTCAGAATCCGCCTTCCGGTCGCCGTCAGGGCCCGAACCGTGAACTCGTTGCCCGTACCCGTCAGGTACAGGCTTGGCCGGGCCGTCCCGAAGCTCAACGCCCCGCTGCCCCGCAGATACTCCCGAGATTCGTACAGACAGCAGTGCTGCGCCCGGCCGTAATCGCTGATTTTAGCGAAAAAATCCACCGGGTCCCCGATATCCATCCGCCGAACCACCGGAACAATCTGCCCCGGCCCGGCCCCGTCAATAATCCGCCTGTAATCGTCCATAGAATAGACCTAAGACCTGAGACCTAAGACCCTAGACGCACGACGCA
>DSDB01000131.1 GCA_011057845.1 Phycisphaerales bacterium
GACAGCCTGCGACGCGCCGGGCTGCAACTGGGGCGTCTCAAGACCGGCACCCCGCCCCGCCTCGATGCCGCCACCGTGGACTACGATAAGCTCGAAGTCCAACCCGGCGACGACAAGCCCATGCCCTTTTCCTTCCTGACGGCCGCTATCGACCGGCCCCAGATACCCTGCTGGATCACATGGACCAACCCGGCCATCCACGAGCTTATACGCAGCAGCCTCGACCGCGCCCCCTTGTACAGCGGACAGATCACCTCCACGGGTCCGCGATACTGCCCCAGTGTCGAGACCAAGATCCTGCGATTCGCCGACAAGGACCGCCACCAGGTCTTCCTCGAACCCGAAGATGCCTGCCGGACCACCATCTACTGCAACGGCATCAGCACGTCGCTGCCTCGGGATATCCAGGAACGGATTGTGGCCCTGTTGCCGGGCGCCGAGCGGGCCCGCATCGTTCACTACGGATACGCCATCGAGTACGACTATGCCCCGCCGACACAGATTGCCGGCAGTCTGGAGGTCAGGGGGATCTCCGGTCTGTTCCTGGCGGGGCAGATCAATGGGACCAGCGGCTACGAAGAGGCGGCCGGACAGGGCCTGATTGCCGGTATCAATGCTGTCCGTAAGCTCCAGGGGCGCGACCCTCTCGTACTTGGACGCGATCAGGCCTACATCGGCGTGATGATCGATGACCTGCGGACCCGCGGGATCGACGAGCCGTACCGGATGTTCACCTCACGGGCGGAGCATCGACTGGCCCTTCGGTCCGATAACGCGGATCGCAGATTGACGCAAATCGGCAGATCGGTCGGACTCGTCGACGACCACCGCTGGGCCGTCTATCAGCAGAAGCTGCGGGCCATCGAGGAACTCCGTGATTATCTGGCCTGCACGCGCATACAGGGCCGGTCGCTGTGCGACCTGCTGCGCCGGCCGGGAGCCGACATCGGTGTCTTGCTTGCGGAACACGCCCCGGCGCTGGTCGGCCGCTACGCCGACGACGTCCTGGAGGCAGTCGCGGTCGATGTGCGGTACGAAGGTTACTTGACCAAGCAACAGCGGCTGCAAGAGTCGATGGCGGGTCTGGATGCCAGGCGGATTCCGTCTTGGGTGGACTACGCGGCCGTGGCGCACCTGCGGGCCGAGGCCCGCGAGAAGCTCGGTGCGTTCCGCCCCGAGACGCTCGGCCAGGCCGCCCGCATCAGCGGCATTACCCCGGCCGACATCACCGTCCTCCAGATACACCTGCACAAGAGTCAGAAGGGGTCCGGTACATTTTCCGCGGAACCGGCAGGAAGGTCGGGACGGGTTAACAGCGCGGAAAACGTACCGGACCCGTCTAATTAGCCCGTGGCATGGGCTTCCAGCCCATGCGGCATCGGCAGGATGCCGATGCAGCGGACCCGAGTCCATCGTCATCACCGTAGGTTCGGCTCCCATGCTGCAATTGTCCGACAACACCTATAATCGCACCCTCGCCCGCCATGAGCCCAAGTTCAAGCTGTGGACGCAGGCGGGACTGCTGCTGACGTACAGGTGCAACGCCGCCTGCGAGTTCTGCTACTACCACTGCGACGGTGGCAAATCCGGCCTGATGAACGTGGAAACCGCGATGGAGGCATGGAGGGGCCTAGGTCGTATCGCCGGTGCGGCGGCCAGAATCCACCTGACCGGGGGCGAGCCGTTCCTTTATTACGAACGACTCCTGGAGATCCTGGAAGCAGGCGTCCGCGATGGATTGGGCGGCGCCGACATGGTCGAGACCAACGGCTTTTGGGCCATCGATGACGCCATCGCCCGCCGGCGGCTGGCGACCTTGAAATCCCTTGGCTTGCAACGCTTCAAGATCAGCGTGGACCCCTTCCACCAGGCGTTCGTTGAGATCGAACCGGTTCGGCGTCTGGCCCGCATCGCCGAGGAGGTCTTCGGGCCGGCCCACGTGCTTGTCCGCTGGCGTCAGTACCTTGACGAGCCCGCAGTCGCCCCGCACTCGGTGCGAGATATAGCCTACCTTGAGACACTGGCCGAGTACCCATGCCGGTTCACCGGTCGAGCGGCCGGTCGGCTGGCTGAACGGGTGCTGGCGACACCGTCGGAGCGGCCGCCCATCGCCAGGACGATTGACGAACTGCGTAACGAAAACTGCCGTACCGGGTGGCTGGGGGCCCGGCACATACACATCGACCCCTTCGGCAATATCTTCAGCGGTACATGCAGCGGCATCGTCATGGCCAATATCAACAAGGCCCCTCTCGACAGGATATGGCAGGACCTGGACTTCCGTACCCATCCCTTGCTGAGGGCGTTGTTCGAACAAGGTCCGACCGGCCTGCTCGATATGGCCGTTGCCGCCGGCTACCCGCCCCGCCCGCGCTATGTCGACAAATGCCATCTCTGCACCGACATCCGAACCTTCTTCCGGGCCCACGGACTCGAGCCGGCCGTTATCGGTCCCACGGAATGCTATCCCTGACCGGGCTGATCCGCCCGGGAGGCGGTTACTGACGGGGGGCCATTGCTTGCGTCAGTGGGCCCGTGGATTGCCCGGCACCGCCTCGATGTCACAGGCTTGTGGGTGTGTCCGCAAAAAAATCCTGTCCGTAGATTCAGCAATGACAAGGACTAAGGGAAAACTTGCCTCGGCCACGGCAAAAAATCCCAAGTTTGGCCTTTACAGCTGATTAGGCCGGCGTTAAGTTGCCGATACTTGCTCTTGCGGCCAAAACACAACATCTTCTTTGGCCGGTGCCTGTTTTTACTACATATTGTGCTATCATATTCTTTGCAGTTATCATAATCGTCTGTGCACGGAGGCGCACGAATGGCATCGAATTTCAACCCAGAGAACCCCTTTTCGGTTCACAAGAAAGAGGAAGGCGCCCCCCGGGGCGGCCGAAGCGGC
>DSDB01000525.1 GCA_011057845.1 Phycisphaerales bacterium
ATAATCAGAAGGTCCGCGTCAATCTTGCTGGCCACCAGGGCGCTGAGCCGGTCGTTGTCGCCGAAGGCCGTGCCGATCTCCTCCGTACTGACGCTGTCGTTCTCGTTGAGCACCGGCACCACCGACAGATTCAACAGCGTATCAATCGAATTGCGAAGATTCAGATACGTCTTGCGGTGGTTGAGCACCTCGGCGGTCAACAGCACCTGCGCCACTGTGATCCCTTGGGCTGCGAATGCCCTGCGGTATTCCTGCATCAGCAACGGCTGGCCAATGGCCGCGCACGCCTGCCGCATTTTCATCCCCTTGACCGGGCCTTTCATCGCCAGTTGCCCCGCCCCCATGCCGATGGCCCCCGACGTTACAATCACGACTTGTCGGCCGCTCTGGAGCAATTCAGCGACCTGCCGCGCGACGCTCTCGACGTACCCCGAGTCCACCCCGCCGTCTCTAGCCAGGGTGTTGGTCCCGATCTTGATCACCACACGTTTGACAGTCGAGAAATCCCGCATGAGCTTTCTCATGTCACAATTATATCAGAGGGCGGTGCTTGAAGGTCTTTTTCCCTTCGGAATAATCCGCGACGACCTGCCCGCTGCCAATGAGCTTCCACTTGTAGATGACCAGCCCTTCCAGCCCCACCGGGCCGCGGGCGTGAATCTTGTTTGTGCTGATTCCCACTTCGGCTCCGAGCCCATACCGAAAGCCGTCGCTGAAGCGCGTGCTGGCGTTCCAGAATACATCGGCCGAATCCACCAGGTCCATAAACCGCTCCGCCGTGGCCCGGTCGCCCGTTACGATGCAGTCTGTATGCCCCGACCCATAGCGGTTGATGTGCTCAATCGCCTCGTCCACCCCGGCGACCACCTTTACCGACAGGACCAGGTCCAGGTACTCCGTCGCCCAATCCTGCTCGGTCGCCGGTTTGACGGGGGTGATCGCGGCCGTCTTCTCGCATCCTCGCAGTTCCACGCCCTTGCTGTCGAACATGGCCTTGACCTTCGGCAGGAACCTCTCCGCGACGGCCTCGGCCACCAGCAGCGTCTCGGCGGCATTGCACACCGCCACATACTGGCACTTGCTGTCAACGGCAATGGCCGCCGCCATGTCCAAATCCGCCGCCGAATCAACGTAGACATGGCATATCCCATCCGCATGACCCAGTACCGGGATATTCGTATGGTCCATGATATAACGGACAAACGCGTTTGAACCGCGGGGGATCAGCAGGTCGACCTGCTCGTCCAGATCCAGCATCCGGGCCACATCCTGCCGTGTTTCCAGTAGTTGAATCCACCCGGAAGGAATCCCTGCCTGTGTGGTGGCCTCTGCGATGGTCTCGGCCAGAACCCGATTGGTCTCGGCCGCCTCGCTCCCGCCCTTGAGCAGTACGGCATTGCCGCTTTTGAGGCACAGTGTCGATATCTGCACCAGGGCGTCCGGCCGCGACTCAAAAACCACCCCGATGACCCCAATCGGG
The DNA here is from genome assembly GCA_011057845.1 of Phycisphaerales bacterium. Taxonomy (GTDB): domain Bacteria; phylum Planctomycetota; class Phycisphaerae; order Sedimentisphaerales; family Anaerobacaceae; genus UBA2266. The sequence continues at coordinate 1,481 of DSDB01000525.1, forward strand.
CAACTGACCTTGTACAATTCCAGTCCTGTATCCAACTCTATACCCGAAAGGGTCCGCCCAACAGGGTCCGCCAGGCGGATCAGGCTCCCAATCCCATCACAGACCTCGCGGATTTTGCCCCCGTCGAACTTCAGACGCTTGAGCAGGGGGGCGACTAGGTTCTCCGCCCTGGCCCGGTCCACGTCGGCCCGATTCGCCGCCGCAATCTCGCCGCTGCGGCGTCTCAGGGCCTCCGCGACGGCGGCCAACGCCTTGTTTTTCGTCTCAGTCGGCACGGCCGCCAGCAGGATCGACGCCTGCTTTGCCGCTGCCGCGGATTCGGCAATACTCATTCTTCGGCCTCAGTTGTTGAATGACGACCACTGATTCTAAGTTGCGGTGGCCATTGTACTTGCTGACGCCGCCGCCGCAAGAGTCAAAATCGCGGGGCCCGTGTCCTTTGGCCTTGACAGGTCCGTCGGTGAAACCTATAAGTGGGCACTGTTTTTCGCGGGTGTAGCTTAATGGTAAAGCTCCAGCCTTCCAAGCTGGCCATGTGGGTTCGATTCCCATCACCCGCTTGCTCGCATGATGGCCTGCCCCCACTTCCTCCCACTGCCCCCACATGCCCTGTCGGCGGGCCCGTGCCGGGCTGGCTGACCCTTCGATACCCTTCCTGGACTCCACACACATGCCGTGCGTGCCCGATAAAACTCACAGGCATGTGTAAATTGACCAACAGGCCGGGTCGAAAGGCCTTTTCTCGCGGGATGTTCGCCAAGTCCGGTTTTTCTCGCACGAAATTGTCACTCTGGGTCAGACCCTAAGCGTCCGATAAGAAAATTTTTTGAAAAAGTGGGTGTAAGTAGTGGGAGGTTCTTGACGATGAGTGGGAGGTAGTGGTAAAGTTTCCCAGAATTGTATGGCTTAGTGGGGCTTTCGCCATGTTGTTACTCACAGGTGAATACCAGCACACCGTTGACGACAAGGGTCGCGTGCTTGTCTCGAACAAGCTCCGCAATCAGATCGACGCCGACGAGCACGGCAGCAATTTCTATATCGTCATGGGAGCCAACGGAATCTTATGCCTTTATCCGCAGTGCTACTTTGAGCAGTTGGCCCTGGCGCTGGCTCCGGCAACGACCGCCCCGGACGAGGCCGTCGATTTCGAGCGAATGAGCTTCGCCTTGGCTAGCAAGGTCGAGTTGGACTCGCAGGGGCGGCTGCTCTTGAACGAGAAACTGCGAAAGCGCGCCGGGTTGAAGGACCAGATCACCCTGATCGGCGTCCGCGACCACATCGAGTTGTGGAATACCGAGCGATGGGAGCAGTATATCGACAACAACATGGCCCAGTATCAAAAACAGATGTCGCAGGCGCGCCACGCTGTCCTGCAGAAGCAATGCGAAGACCTGTAGACTGGTGTACGGAGGCACAATG
>DSDB01000017.1 GCA_011057845.1 Phycisphaerales bacterium
AGTTGGACTGTGAACTCGTGGCTTCTCGGATCACGGTCACCGACCAGTTCCTTTGCTCGCGAATAGAGATTCTGCTCCCCACACCGCACGCTCTCGCGGAAGGCAGGTGGCACAGGCGCGTTCGCAGTTATTACAGTTATTAGGGACAGCCACCCATTATTATACAATGGACACCTCTTTTCCTGATAATCCATCATCCTAACGGCCCCGTCGCCGCCCTGCAATCCCAACATGCCACGGCCTTCAACCATGTTCCCGGCCCAAAGCGGCACATCCGGTATCTCCAACAACCTTAACTTCCCAAAGAACCGCCTCCATCCTACCACACGGACCCCCGCCCGTCAAGGGAAAAAACGCCGGCCTTTACCCCCATACCGCGTCGCTCTTGCCCCTTATGCACCTGTGGACCTGCTATTCCACTCACTGGACGTAGCGGCGCTTGCGCAACAGCATCACGGCCCCGCAGCCCAATACGAGGAGACTGGTCGGCTCCGGAACAGGGGCACTCAATACCAGAGTGCCGAAAGTCCCTGACGGGTGGTCTCCACTCAACGCGACGTCAAACTCGATTGTCAACAACTCACCGGGCAGAACAACACCGGGCCCGGAGAATTCAAGTCGGTGTCCTTCCAGGCTAATGTCCGCGTCTGGGAAAGTGTCGGAGTGTGGAGTGTTGTCAAGAATATACGCCCACGTATTGATGTCCCCTCCAAATATCACAACAAAGTCGGTCCATGCCACCGGACTTGCGTTCGTGATATTCCAGATAATCGCAAGCGTCTCCACCTGGGGCGGCACGGTTGTATAGCCGGTTATATGTGCCGATACGAAACCTGCGTAGCTCTCAGGAGTGGATGGAGTGTCCGCCACAACACGACGTTCCTCCGTTATAGTCAAAGTCTGAGTGATTGGGTCGAAACCGCCTGGCAAGGGCTGAGCCAGGTAATCACGGACAGCCAATAATATGGTTTCATCGTCAGAGCCTCCAACATGTATATATTCTACAATAATATGGCGGTCAAAATCAAGCGTTATTTCGCTGAATAGGAAGTCCATATCCTGTTACTCCCACCAGTCATAAGCCGTTGGCCACACCCTCCTGTTGTTTGTACCACAGTGAATGTTGCCCTCTGACCCGTAGGGGCAGCCCCCCGTGGCTGCCCACCCAACGGCGAAATACGATTCCCAATTGCCATCCGCCCACCAAATTGCTAATATCCAGTCTTTCTTCGCCTGTGATGGAGTAGAACCGTGGAATTGACTTGGATGATGCGACTGCGTATCGCGGCCGCCGCAGCCGTCGGAATCGCCCTGATTGGGCTGCTCGGCTGGAACCTTACCGGCCCCTGCGAGCCATCGGGCGTTGTCCGCGCCTCCTGCGTCGGACCCGGCGGGGCCGCCATCCTGGTGATCCTGGCCCTGGCCGCCGGCTTTATTGCCTACTTCGCCGCCTGGCCCTACGGCCGCGAGGTGGGCATCCTCGCCGTTCCCTTCGGCTTGGGCCTCTGGAGTATCCGTACCGCGCCCATGGCCGCTCTGATGCAGCTAAACCCCCGCCCTGAACAACGCCACGCCCTGCTGGCCGTCCTCAAATTCGAGCCGTTGTTCTGGCTTGCACTCATAACCGCTGGATACGCCGGGGTTCTCATCGCCCGCCAGATCGCCCCCTCCAGGGTCTGCACGGACCACCCATCCGACTGTAAGATTCGCATTAACAAGAACTTACAAGTAATTCTGGCAGTTGTCGCCTCCGTCCTTGTCGCCCACGTTTGTCTGTCCGTACTGGCAACCGATGTGCGTCTGCCCGATAACAAGGTCGTCGGACAACCCAGCATCGGCCAGATCGTCTTCGGCGTCATCGTCTCCTTCGCCATCGCCGCCTTCGTCGCCCGCAAGTTCCTCGGTGTCGACTACATCGCCCCGGCCATTGGGGCATCGGCCATAACTGCTTTTGTTATAATGTTTTACGTCAGACCCACCGTCGTCGAGGCCCTCTCGAAGAACTGGCCCGGCGTCTTCTTTTCCACCTCCTCCGCCGCCATCTTGCCCGTCCAGATGGCTGCCTTCGGCGCCATCGGCGCCGTCGCGGGGTACTGGCTTGCCGTTCGTTTTGAATGGTGGCGAAGGCACGAAAGCCAGTAGAAATACCTACATTCGCACATCACCGGATCGGCTTTTCGCCACGCCTGTTTTCAATGTAAGTTGTTTTATATGAACAACTTACGACCATGCAGTCCAATAACAGGCGCCGCCCCCCCAAACAAAATGAGAATTGGTTGTTTCTGCCCCCGAAATTAGCCGACAATATACTTGAGTTTCCCGGCCCATCGGCCGTATTGGCTCTCAGACCGAACAGTATGGATATGGCGCACCAGCAAGTCAAAACTCGAAGGCGGTCGCCCTGAACCTCCTTGGAGCCGGCTTCGTAGAGCGGATTGTAAAGCCCGCTGAAAAAAGGAGTTAGCAATGTTAGTCTTGAGCAGACAAAGAGATGAATCGATCATGATCGGAGACGACGTGGAAATCACGATCGTCGACGTCAGAGGCGATAAGGTTCGTCTTGGAATCACCGCGCCCAAGAGCATTCCCGTGCATCGCCGTGAGATCTACGAGGCCATACAACGGGAGAAGAACGGGCAAAAAGACGAAAACGCCGAAGCCAAGGCCAAAGCCGCCCAGGAGCATCCGACCGACTGATCCCGACACACCGAAGCCACCCGCCCTGAAAGCTTCAGCGAAGGCGATCAGGGCGTTTTCATGCGCCCAAATCCGGCCTGACAGCCTGCCCATCCCATTGCCTCACAGCCCCCCCAATGAACGGTCCAGGACGCCATGACGGCCGGCTTTGCGGCCCCGGCGGACGCAATCGTAAGCAGGGGGTTGAACC
>DSDB01000037.1 GCA_011057845.1 Phycisphaerales bacterium
CTGGATCGAATGGACAAGGAGCGCCCGCCGTCGCAGAGGGTCCGCAATGGCTTTATGCGCAATCCCCCGGCGCAGATGAAGGTTGCCTACGACAGCGGGGTGCGCAACTGGTTCGATCCATCCCTGATTCAGAGGCTTCCGGTGCGGATGCAACCGGGTGATTCGCTGGTCTCGACGATCAGTATGCCGAAGAATCTGGTGCTCCACGCGCCGCTACGCAACAAGATCGAGCGGGGCGTCGGCGACGGCAGCCCCATCCGAACGGCGGCGGTCCTGACGTGCGTAAGCGAACCGCAGCCGGCGGATGCCTTCCGGCCGGCGTTCTGTGACCGCCGGCAGAGAATCTACCTGGCCCGCCATCTCAGGCGCGAGCTACTACCCACGGCCGCCGCACCCGCGAACATGCCCGATGTCCGACTGTACACGCGTTTCACACAGCGGCCGTGGGTGGGAACCGGCTTCTTCGGCTTCGAGCAGCCCGTGGAGAACATGCCACAGTACGGCCTGGAATACGGGCGGGTGGTCGGCATCGCGGCGTTGTTGCTTTGCACTGATCTTGAAGCGCAGAGGAAGGAACCGCTCCTGCTGAATCTGGTCCAGGTGGGGATAGACCTGGGCGGCATGGTTCGGGCGGGCCATCCGGGCTGGACGGGTTGGGGCGGGCACGGTAGCGGGCGCAAGCTGCCGATTGTCCTGGCCGGGCTGCTGCTGGGCGATGATGAATGGGCCAACGTGAATCGGTCTTTCCCGAAGGTGAGTTTCGGCGAGGATGAACAGACCGCCTACGGGCCGTGCTGGACCGGCGCGACGGTGGTGTTCACGGGGCATTCCGGTATCGATGCGGCCACGGGAACCGGGCGTTCACGAGGCTCGGGGTGGGGCCCCTACGAACACACGCCGCCCTCCGAATGGAAGGAGGGACAGAGAACAAGCGAAAGCTACCGGCGGTGCTGTACGAGCGTCGGATGGGCCGCGCAGGCCCTTGCCCTGCGGCTCATGGGTGCTGAAGAGGCGTGGGGCCATGATGCGTTCTTCGACTACGTGGACCGCTGGATGTACGAGGACGACAGCGAGTTCGTGAAAGCCATTGCCCAGGCGACCGGCCACGACCATGACAAGTCCTGGGCGCGGCAGGGGCAGGCTTGGGATGCCTTTGTCAATGACATGTGGGCCGATCACCGCACGGCCATTGAATCGCCTACGGACGGCTGGAGACGGCCCCGCGACGATACGTACTACCGCACGGCCGTAGAGAGGCTACAGGAGAAATCCCCATGAGATGCCATGTTGCAGTTCGACCGAGAGTCTCAGCCGCCGCTGGACGGTTGCCAAGTGCGGCGCTGATGGTTGTCTGTATTCTGATGCCGCAAGCCGGCGGGCCAACGGCGCACGCAGGCCAGTCATCAGTGCAGGTTGAGACGGGCGGCCAGACGCTGCCGCCGGGCGTGCAGGTTGTCTGGGACCTGGCGAAGGCGCATCGTCGAGCGACGGCCACCCACGAGGAGATCTGCATCAACGGCCTGTGGCGGTGGCAACCGGCCGATGCGAATGGAGATTCCGTGCCGGAGGGACGTTGGGGATACTTCAAGGTCCCAGGGGGCTGGCCGGGGATCACCGACTACATGCAGAAGGACTGCCAGACGGTCTATCCGCACCCGGACTGGGCCAACGTGAGACTAGGGGGTCTGACGGCCGCCTGGTATCAGCGGGAGATTACGATTCCCGCGGACTGGACCGAGCGGCGGATTGCCGTATATGCCGAGTACGTAAACTCTTACGCCGCCGTCTACCTCGACGGCAAGGCGGCGGGGGAAATACGGTATCCGGCGGGGCTGGTGGATATCACGTCCGTGTGTCGTCCGGGACAGCGGCATGTCCTGAGCATCCTGGTTGAGGCGATGCCACTGCAGGCGGTGATGCTTTCCTACAGCGACACCAACGCGGCGCGGCAGGTCAAGGGTTCGGTGGCGCGGCGGGGGTTGTGCGGCGATGTCTACCTGATTGGCGCAGGTAGGGGGGCGCGCCTGGCGGACGTGAAGGTCGATACCTCGGTGCGCCAATGGGAAATCACCTTTGAGGCGGGGCTGACGGATGTCGCCGCCGATGCTCAATACGCGCTGCACGCGCGGGTGAGCGAAAATGGGCGGCCGGTCCGGGAGTTCACGAGCCGGCCGTTTCGGGGCAGCGAGGTCCGGGACGGGCGGGCCAGGTTCACGGAGAACTGGCGGCCGGAGAAGCTGTGGGATACGCATACCCCAGAGAACCAATATGATTTGAGCGTATCGTTGCTGGACGCCGACGGCGAGGTCCTGGATGAGGCGCTGCCGGTGCGGTTCGGCTTTCGGGAACTTTGGATTGACGGGCGGGAATTCTACCTCAACGGAACTCGCATCTTTCTGTGCGCGGTGCCGTTCGACAACGCGCAGGTCGGCGCCGCCTGGGCATCGTATGATGGGGCCCAGGAGAGCATCAGGCGGCTGCAGAGCTTCGGCATCAACACGGTATACACGCACAATTACGGGTGCGAACCCGGGTCCCATCTGAGTTTCGCCGAGATCCTGCGGGCGGCGGATGATACGGGGATGCTGGTGTCGCTCTCGCAGCCGCATTTCTCGCACTATCACTGGGACGCTCCCGACGCCAACCGAACAAACGGCTATGCGCAGCACGCGGAGTTCTACGTCCGTGTGGCGCAGAATCATCCTTCCGTGGTGATGTACTCGATGAGCCATAACGCCACCGGCTACAGCGACGACATGAACCCGGATCGGATCGATGGCGTTTACGAGACCCGCAACGAATGGTCGCGGCGGAACGCCCGCCGTGCGCTGGCCGCCGAGCAAATCGTCCGGCGGCTGGATGGGAGCCGGATCGTCTATCACCAC
>DSDB01000705.1 GCA_011057845.1 Phycisphaerales bacterium
CCGCCAGCAGCAGGATCGTGGCGAACATGTCCAGCATGAAGACCGCCTGGGAGACCTCCTCCAGGTTGCCCACGTGGCGTCGCGCCGCCGGAAGATTCAGCGACGCAAACCACACCGCCAGCGTCACCATGGTGCTCACCAGCGACGCCCGCAGAATCCCGAACAGATCCGATATCCCGACGTATCGCCACCACCCGCGATACTGCTTGAAGAGCCCGAAAATCGCCAGCTTAATCGGAATGAAGAGGGCCAGCAGCAGGGGATACTGCTCCACCAGCCACTTGCGCTGGAATTGCATCTCCGACGTCAGCAGAAACGCCATCATCAGCGCGCCGACGAACACCATGACATGGGCTACGACAATCAGCGGACGGCGCCAACGCAACATGACCCCCGGCGGGGGCCCTTCGTAACCTGCCGACTCGTCCAGGGGCTTGTCTGCTTCAATGTTGTTGTCAGGCATTATGCCTCAGCACCAAAAAGGCTCATACCCCCACCCAAGGACCGTTAGATTACCAACCCTCGGCAGCGGTTGTCAAGGTTTCACCCGGGGCCATAAGCCCGAACCGATCCTCACTCCTCGTCGTCGCCGGCCTCAATGTCCGCCACCGGGCTGACATGCGGCATGTACACGTCGTCCAGCGCGGTGTTGTCCACGCGTTTGCGCAGCAATCCGTATAGGATTGTCTGGGCGCTGCAATAGAAGCTCATCACAAAGGCCGCGAGCAGCCCTACCGCCAGCATCACGTACCCGTACACCACCCATGAGGCCGCCGCCTCGGACCAATTCGCCGAGCTGACCGCCGCCCGGCCGTACAGGTTCGAGAATGCCGGCTCCGGCCAGATCGCCACCAGTTTGTCCGTCTCCCGGCTGCTGGCCGGCGTAAAGATCGCCAGGGCCAGGAACCACCGTGTCGCCCAGAGCACAACCGCCAGAAACAGTCGCACAAAGACGTAGCAGATCGCGCCGTAAACCGCCGCCAGCACTGTGTAGAACGCCGTCCGCCAGGGCCGCGCATAGACATAACTGAACGACCGGTTGATTGCATCGAATGAATCCGACCCGTCGTAGGCCACCGCCGGGAACATCAGGTGCATTCCCCCGACGAGTCCGATAAACACTACGGTGATGAGTACGCCCGGGACAAGAGACAGAAACAGCAGCACAGTCACCAGCAGTTCCCCGGCCCGCGGGATATTGCCCAGCAGTCCGATGAGGAAGATGAAGAGCCCCAGGGCGAACATGATGGCCACACTGGACAACGGCGCCCCGGCGAAGGACGTAAACCGCCGGATTCCGTACCACAGGCCGCTGAACAATCCAACCTTCTGCCCCCGGGCAAACTGAACCGCCGCCATGCGGCATATCGCGCCGCCCGTAATACAGAAGACGACAAATGAAACGGCCGCGAAGAGAATCCCATAGACCGGGTGATATCGAAATAGCCAAGCTACCCCCCCCAGAGCATCCGCCACGTTAGCCCCCACACGCCCGAAATCCCCGTCCAGCAGCCCATAGACCGCATCATGGAACCGGTTCGAGCCAAACCGCCACATCATCCGAAACACGCCGATTCTGCCGGTGGCCTCTTGTGCATACGCCTGGATGTTCTCGCCGGCGACGTACACGTCCACTTCCATCCGCAGCACCCGCCCGCCGTCCACCATCACCGGGGCCTTGCCGGCCAGGTCCATAAGCCAACCGGTCCCCGTAATGACTCCCACGGCCAGCAGGCCCGCCAATACCTTGCTGGGCTGAAGCGCGATCCGAAACGCATGGGATATCTTTGGAAAGAGTAATCCTCCGAGCAGCGCCTCCGCTGGATTGGAACTCCTGTCCTCACCGGCCATTGTGTGTCCTTTCAGATTGCCTGCGACTTCCCTGAAACCACGCGGTACACAACACCCGATATTATCCGCGCCACCGCCCCGTTTGCAACCTCTAATTCCCCGGCTCGGCCGCGGGTCCTATCGCATCTTCACTCTGGCCGGCTTCCATCGAGGAATGGATCACATAGGCACAATCCAGCCAGGCCCCCAAGTCGACCAGGCGGCACCGCTCACTGCAAAACGGGAAGTACGAGCCCTGCCGGCGTTTGCCAAGCCCACCGGCCACCGGCTTGCCGCATGTTGGACAGGTCCGGTCCATCATCTCCGTGCCCCTTGTGTGTCGCTATTGCTCGAATTGCGGGATCTTACCTTCTTCGACCAGGCGTGCATACTCCACACAGTACCGTGCCCACGGTTTGGCCGCCAGTCGTGCCTTTGGAATCGGTTTGCCTGTTCCATCGCAGTATCCGTAGGTGCCCTCCGCAATACGCGCCAGGGCCATGTCTATCTCTTGCAGAAGCTGCCTTTCGTTGTCCATCAGGCCCAAGGCGAACTCCTGCTCGAAATTATCAGACCCAAGATCAGCCATGTGAATCGGCATGCTCGACAGGTCGCCAGCCGCATCCAGACGCGACTGCCTCAACGCCTCGTTCTCAATCTCCTCGAAACTGCCCACAATCTCCCGGCGTTTCGCCAGCAGCAGGTTACGAAACTTCAGGAGTTCCGCCTCCGTCAGATGGGGCTTTGGTGTCCTGACCGCCTTTTGGACAGCGGGCTTGACCGTGGCGGCCTTTCTCGCGGCGGGTTTCCTGGCCTTTGTCGCTTTGACAGTAAGTGTCTTGCCGGTCTTCTTGCTGGTCGAGGCCTCTTTCGCAGTCCGTCCGCGGGCCTTTGGGGGCGTTGTTGATGCCTTGCTGCCTTTCTTCGCCACGGCAGGCTGCCTTTCGATTGGTGTACCTGACATTTATCAAACCTGGCAAACCTGTATTATACAATTTGCGGTGCGTCTTGTACACCCTTGACGCAAGACTTTTTCCCAGACGACCGCC
>DSDB01000198.1 GCA_011057845.1 Phycisphaerales bacterium
CGACCTCCTGCCCAGTGGTCGCCCCCATGAATCCGACCATCATGTTCATCAACCGGACGATATTCAGCGTTCCGGCGAAATCATACTGTGGTTCCTCCTGGCGATCGGCCATGAATACATCGTGCGCCTGCATGAGTTCGGGGCCGGGCTCGCCCGGTCCGCCGGCCTTGACCTGGTCGATCAACTTGCGAACGCCCTCGCCACTGCCTTGGCCCATGTAATCAACGGCATAGCCATCCGTGACGGCCCAGCTATACTCGATGCCATCGCCCAGAATCTTCTGCATGGCTTTGTTCTCTTTCGAGTCGGCGTCGCCCATCGAGAACCGCATCACCGCCTTGCCGACCTTGGCGCCCCTGTACTCGCTGTCGGTCGCCTCGGCCCCCAGACGCATGTTCAGGCCGAATGCGCTGTACAGCTTATCGAATGTCCCGTCGGCCATCATCTTCAGCGACTCGGCCATCACCGACTTGTACGCCTGCTCGTCTTCGATCCGCATAACGGACTTCGCCGCGAACGGGCTGCCGGCCTTGAATGAGAACGCGGCGGCATCGCCCAGCGAATCGATCGCCTTGACCGTCAGGCTCCGCAGCTTCTCCGCGTCTTCCGGGCTGATCTTCTCGCCCGTGATCTTGATCAGCAGGTCAATCATCTTGACGTAGGCCGTCCGAAGGCCGGGCTTGCCGATCCTCGTGATCATGTTGAACATCGCGCCATCATCCAGATAGCCGCCGAGCGATCCGATCTCGGCCTGAGGCGGCGCGACCATCAACTCATCCAGCAACGTGCCGTCGACGGCCCGGCTGGTGAACGTGAAGCGGCACATCTCGCTCGACGGCTCGGCCGCCAGCGAGACGCGGTCGGTACCCTCCATAATCACGTTGATGATCGCCGAGTAGAAGTCGATGATCCCGTCAACGTTGCCGACCATCGGTCCCTGGCCCTGTTGCTGCATCTGCCTGAGCTGCATTTTCATGCCTTCGAGGCCCATGAAGATCATCGGGCCGACGATCCGGGATGCCTGCCGGGCATTCCCATAGGCCCAGAGAGGCTTGCGGGCAAGCTCTCTCTCCTGCTCGTCCAGTGCCCCGGCCAGGCGGTTCTCCCGCTGGCTCAGGACCTCTCTGGCCTTCAAGAACTTGGCCCGATCTGCGTTGTGCGAGACCAGCGCAAAACGCCGCACCGACGTGGCCAGTCCGCGCACGCCTCCGTCGATCTTGATCTCGCAGACCCCATCGTCGCCGGGCTCGCCCACATTCGCATTACGGCTGACGAAATTCTCATAGTTCGTCACCGGCAGCAGCGCCCCGACAAACAGACCCGCGAACGGGTTCATGTTCTGGCCCTCGACGGGCAGATTCAACCCGAACAGCGCGAAACTGCCGGTCATGCGCACCGCCTGCAACTGCTCCTGGCCGAATGCCTCCGCCAGCTTCTTAACGATCGCCTCTTTCACGTTGTCGTCCTCGCCGATGAGCCCCTGCAGGTACGCCGTCAGGGCATCGCCGGTCGCCTCCAGATTGTTCACACGCACGCAAAACAGCGTGTCGGCCGGCAATAGCTGCAACGGACCGGCCACCGCCTGACGTCTGGGCCCGCCGGCCCCCGTTGCCGCCATGCACACTGCCCCGACAACGAACACCGGCAGTAAGACTCTTAGCCACCTGGACCTGAACATGACCACTCCTTTCTGAAAAAAGTACTTTGGTTACCCTTGGACACCCATCATATAACCTACATACGCCCGGCGCCGTCAAGCATTACACCGATTTTCCAGCATTTGGCGTACTTTGCTGCCCGGTCGTGTCTGTAGACCCCTCGAACCGGCTGCAAAAAAAATTGAAATTTTTAATTGACAGATACAGTATTGTCTGTAGAATTGACATTAGAATTCACAATATAGATTTGCGCATTGCATTATGAAACATGCTGGTCTGCCATCACGTTGCCCCTTGTGCGGTGAACCCATCCTGGTCACATCGATCCGATGCACAGGCTGCCTGAGCGAGATTTCCGGCACGTTCCTGCCGCAGGGGCTCGAACGGCTGCCTGTTGAGTATCAGAAGTTCATCGCCGTCTTCCTGGCCTGCCGCGGAAATATCTCCCAGGTCGAGAAGCAGCTCAACATCTCTTACCCGACGATCAACAAGATGCTCGACGGTATCAACCACCTGCTCAGGGGCGTCCTCGACGACAGACCCCTCAGCCGCAAGGAAATCCTCGATTCCATTGAGCGGGGCGACATGAGCGCCAAGGACGCCGCCGACATGCTCCGCGCCCGCAAGAAAGGAGACTGAAGATATGACCCTAAGTTTCTTTCCAATCCTGCTGCTGGCGGTTGCTCTTATCATCGTTCTGGCCCGCATTCTGACCCGGTGGATGGGTGCGGATGCCCCGGCCAACGACCCCGAACGCAAACGTATCCTCGCTATGGTGGAATCCGGCAAGATAACCTCCCAGGAGGGGGCCGAACTGCTCGACGCCATGGGCAAGTCCTCCGCCCTGCGGGCCCAGGACGCCTTCAGCCGCCCCGACATCGTCCTGCTGGTCGGTGTCGGTCTTGTGGTCCTCGGGTTTTTCCTGCCCTGGGTCCGCGTCCGGTTTGACGCATTGGTGGGCATCTTCGGGCGGTCTACCGCATGTCAATACGGCTACCACGTCGGGGCTGTCGGCTGGGCCGTGCTGATTATGGCCATTGCCTCCGCCATCCCCATATTCATCACACCCAGCCGGTACCTCTACAAGATCTCCATGCTCCAGGTATTCCTTGCCATACTCGGACTTATGATCGTCGCCAGTCTGCTTATCAGCGCCGGCGACAAGCTCCAGGTGGGCCTGGTCCTCTGTGCCCTCGGGTTCGCCGTCGAAATGGCCGCCGC
>DSDB01000012.1 GCA_011057845.1 Phycisphaerales bacterium
CCCGGCACATTGCCCACATAGACGTATCGCAGCCCCGCCGCCCGCCCCACATTATACGCCAGCTCCAGGCTGCTCGTCGGCGTCGCATCGGCATCCGTATACTTGTACTGCGGATAGAACCGGCTTACGTGCCACGGCACGTCCGGCCCGGCCTTGTCCACGATAAACCCCGCCAGCCGCTTCAGTTCATCCTCGCCGTCGTTCTCTCCGGGAACCAGCAGTGTCGTCAATTCCATCCAGATGCCCGTATGCCTCGCAATATACTCTATCGTCTCCAGCACCGGCTGCAATCGCGCATGACACAGACGCCCGTAGTAATCCTCCGTAAACGCCTTGAGGTCCACGTTGATGGCATCCAGCCACTCCGCCGCAAAATCAATCGCCTCCCGCGTCATGTATCCGTTGCTGACGAACACATTTTTGAGCCCCTGCCCCCGCGCGAGAACCCCGCACTCGGCGCATAACTCCATGAACACCGTCGGCTCCGTATACGTGTACGCGATGCTCGAACATCGCCCGCGAACTGCCCCGGCGACAATCCGCTCCGGCGAGATCGCCTCTCCGACGAGACCGCATTCGGCCTCATCCGTCTGGCTGATGGACCAGTTCTGACAGAATTCGCAGCGGAAATTGCATCCGCCCGCCGCGATCGAATAACTCCGCGAGCCCGGCTGAAAATGGAACAGCGGCTTCTTCTCAATCGGGTCCGCATTCGCCGCACACACCTTGTCGTAGTTGAGCGAATACAGCCTGCCGGCGATGTTCTTACGCACATGACAGCGACCCACCTTCCCATCGCCGATCACGCACCGCCACGAGCACAGCGCGCAGCGGACCTTTCCCCCGTCCGCCACCTCCCACAATACCGCTTCTTTCAGACTCATAGCCACACTCCGGCCAGCCCTTATTCCAGAAAAGCGCCTTGCCTTGGTTCCCTTAAGTATATGAGATCACACTCACCAACGCCATCCCAAGTTACCAGGCAGACGCCGCCGGCACAAAGGACATGGACGCATCTCTATCGAGTCTCTGCGTCCTCAGCGTGCTCCGCGGTCCAAGTCGCCGCACATCTCGGCCACTACCTTCACCGGATGCCGCACCGTCGCCCCCAGGTGCTCGATCTGCATCTTGCAGGCGGCACACTCGGTCAGGACCGTTTTTCCCTCGTGCCGCGCCAGGGCCTGCCGGAGACTGCCGCTGATGGCCTCGCTCAAGTCGTAGTTCTTCTTCTGCATCCCGAACGTCCCCGCCAGCCCGCAGCAACCGGCCCTCAGATCCGTCACCTCGATCCCGCACCACCGCCGCAGCAACTCGATGCTCGCGCCCCGCCCACCCACGGCCGCCAGATGGCACGGCAGATGATACACATACGCATTCCCCCTGCCGGCCGCGGCACACGCGGGCGTCTTGCCCTCATTAAACAACCCCAGCAGATAACTCATCAGCTCATACGTATGGGCCCGCACCAACTCCGCGTCGGCGCCACTGACGAAATGCGGCATCTCCTCCTTGAGCGCCAGCGCCGCACTCGGCTCCGAGCATACCACCTTATACCCATCCCGCACCACTCGCGCCAGCGACCGCACGCTGTACGTCAAATCCTCGCGCGCCGTCTTCACGTCTCCGTACACAATCGCCGGCAAGGGCGCCGGCCGCTGGTCCGGCAGCACCACCTCCACCCCGCACGCCCGCAGCATGTCGATCACCGCAAAGCCCAATTCGTGATCGTTGTAGTTCGCGTAGGAGTCAATAAAATACGCCACCTTGTCGGCCGGCTGTACCACCGCCCCCAGCGACCGCACGTACTTTCGGCCCACCCTCAGGAACGGCTGCCACCAGAACGCCGGCATCATCCGCCGCCGGTCGATCCCCATCATCTTCTCCATCGCCCACCGAAACGCCCCCAGCCGCATCATCACGTTCGCCACCGGTCCGAAAACGCTGCCGGCCATGCTCAAATACCGGTTCTTCGCCAGCACGCCCTCTGTCCGCCGCAGACCCACGTTCCGCACATACTGCGCCCGCGCCATAGCCATCAGCCGCGACACATCCACCCCCGACGGGCACTCCCGCGCGCAGGCCTTGCAGTTGACGCACAAATCCAGGAACTTGCGGAACTCCGGCGACCTGGCCTCTTCATCGCTCAACTGCCCCGTCGCCCAGACGTGCAACAGGTTTGCCTTCGCCCGGCTCGATCCCATCTCCTCGCCCATCGCCCGATACACCGGGCACATCCGCAGGCCCGGATCGCGATTCAGGCACACCCCGCACCCATAGCATTGCTCCAGTTCGAGTTCCAACTCCTCATCCCCGAAGAGCAACCCCCCGCGAACCCGCTCGGGCTCGACCCGCCGCTGTGCCCGCAGGTTCTTGATCATCACATCCGGATCGTCATTGAGGATCTTGCCCGGATTGAGCAGGCCCGCCGGGTCGAATACGGCCTTCAGGCTCCGCAGCACCTCATAATAGGCATCCCCGAACTGCCGCCGGATATAGGCCGACCGCACGAGCCCGTCGGCGTGCTCCCCGCTGATCGACCCGCCCAGCGACCACGCCAGCGTAAAGACCTCCTCGGCAATCCGCTGCATCTTCCGCAATTCCTTCGGGTCGTGCAGGTCCAGGTCCGGCCGCACGTGCAGCTCACCATCGCCCGCATGGCCGAATAGCGACATCGTGAAGCCGTACTTGTCCGCAATCTGCTCCAGCCCCGCGATATACGTCCCCAGGTCCTCGGCCGGCACGCACACATCCTCCATGAACTCCGCCGGGTGCTTGTGTGTCCGCCGCCGATACAGTAGCGGCCCGGCGTCCTTACGGCTCTGCCAGATCCGCTTCTGCTCGGCCTCGCTCAGGAACACCCTCCGCCC
>DSDB01000640.1 GCA_011057845.1 Phycisphaerales bacterium
GGCCATTCTTAATGCTCTGCTCTCGCACAGTCGGCGCAGATGCCGCGCAACTGCACATGACACAATTCAATACGCCCCAGATCAGACAAGGCCCTCGGGAGAGCTATCTCATCGAACGCCTCGCTGTAGAAATCATACACCCGGCCGCACCTGTTGCATACAAAATGGTGGTGACGGTCCATGTTCGCATCGAAACGCGCGCTGCCGGCGAGCATCTCGGCCCTGCGGACCAACCCATGCTCCTCCAGTGTCGCCAGTGTGCGGTACACCGTATCGCGGGAGATGCTCGGGATCCGCCGCGAGACACGACGGTAGATGGTCTCGGCGTCCGGATGCTCCGCGCCGGCCGTCAGTTCACGGAAAACTTCCGTCCGCTGATGGGTGAGCTTGAGACCCCGTCGGCGGCAGGTTTCCGCAAAGGCTTCCAAGCGACGCTCTATGTCAGGATCGTGTGCTGTCACAACGCCTTCTTCTAAATCGTAATGATTCTGATTTAGGAATTATGCAGCACATTGGCTCACGACTCAACAGAATTCTCCCGCCTACGGGCTCTTTTTTTTCGATCCCCCCTCGGAGAGCATACAGATGGCTCCCTCCAGCCCCCCCTGAAAACAGCAAGCGAAGACGGTTGAAGCGATGCCGCGCGCCGGCCGCAGGTCCGATAAAGTGGCATAAGGCTAAATACAGCCTGGGACTGGACTTACAGTGGGCAATCTGGTACAATGCGTGTTTGGGTGGCTTCTGTTCCGCCGGTGCAGTCCGGGAGGGCCTCTGACGGGCCCGATGGCATCGGCGGAGAACGGAGGAGGCCTCTCAAATGCTGGTTTCAGCGGCTCTTACGGCGCAAAGTCCGCGGCCTTGATGGTCGATAAGGACGAAGTCAGATCGGGTGGCGTCCGGGTATGGACGGCCACCCACGGATCGCGGGGTTGATGCACCATGCGTGTGATAATATGACGACTGCGCGGCATTTGGCGAGTTGTCGCACCTGAGAAATGAGGAACGCAGTTCATGAAGACTAAGAGGACGGGAACAAGACTCGCGACAGTGTCGTGCTGGCTGGTGCTCGCGGCGGCAATGAACGCATCGGCCAAGGTCATCTACGTTGACGCCAACGCCCCCGGACCCCATAACGGCACGAGTTGGGAGAATGCCTACACGTACCTGCAGGATGCCCTGGCGGATGCCAATTCGGCCGCCAAACCCGTGGAGATACACGTCGCACAAGGGGTGTATACACCAGATCGACACTCATCGGCCCCGACGGGAACCGGGGACCGAAAAGCCTCATTTCGACTGCTCAACGGTGTCGCCATCAAGGGTGCGTATGCCGGATTCGGTCGGGCGAACCCGGATGCGAGAGATGTTGGCCTCTTTGTAACGGTCCTGAGCGGGGACTTAAGCGGCAACGACAACGCCGTCCAGGATCCGTGCAACCTGCCTAACGAACCGACCCGTGCGGAGAACAGCTATCATGTCGTGATGGGCAGCGGGGTCGATCCCAACGCCATCCTGGAGGGCTTCACGATCACCGCAGGCAACGCCAACGGCACGGCGACCGACGGCACAAGTTACGGTGGAGGAATGTACTGCCTGGGCGGCAAGCCGACGATTACGAGCTGTGTCTTCAGAGAAAACTCCGCCGGCCGCCCCGGTCAGACCGGTTCCGGCGGCGCCGTAAACCTGGAAGAGTACGCCATGCCCGTATTCAACAAGTGCACCTTTCGACGCAACTACACAAGCAACACCGGCGGAGCGATAGGTGCATTCCGAAGCGCTCCAACGGTGAATAACTGCTCATTTATAGAGAATCGTGCCTACGGCGGGGCCGCCGTCGAGAACAGCTACGCAACGGGCCTGTGGCCGACGACCTTCACCTACTGCACATTCTGGGCCAATACCGCCAACGGGGGCGCCGGGGGTATGTTCAACAACGTCAGCAGTCCAACTCTGAAGAACTGCCTGTTCGCGGGAAACTCGGTGCTGGACCCTAACGGCGTAGGTGGAGCCCTGTTCAACTACTCCAGTCAGACCATCCTGACGAACTGTACCATAGTGAGCAATCGGGCCCTGCGGCGAGGCGGCGCCATGGAGACCCTGGGCGGCTACGCCACGCTGATCAATTGCATTGTCTGGGACAACTTCCGCGGACGGGAAGGCGAGGATTTCACCGGACAGGCCGCCGTATCCTACAGTAACATCCAGGGCGGTTGGGGCGGGCAGGATAATATCGACGAGGACCCGCTTTTTGCCAACCTGGGCGGCTGGGACCCCAACGGCACGCCCAACGATGCCAACGACGACTTCTGGGTCAGCGGCGATTATCACCTCAAGTCCGCCGTCGGACGATGGGACCCGAACGCCGGCCGCTGGGTCCAGGACGACGTCAGCAGCCCCTGTATCGATACAGGGAACTCTCAGATGCCTGTAGACGCCGAACTGATTCCTAATGGCTGGGTCATCAATATGGGGGCCTATGGAGGCACGCGAGAGGCAAGCCTGTCGTCTTGTCCATCCGGAAACCCGGCGGATATCAGCTTCAGCGGTGTTGTAGACATCCTGGACTTAATGCGGCTGGCATCCGTTTGGCTGTCGGAGGGCGCACCTCAGGGCGAAGATGTGACTCGGGACGGCATTGTGAATTTCAGCGACTTCGCCATCGTCGGAGCCTACTGGCAGCAACCGGTGTCGCCATCGCCGTGCAACGCCCTGGTGTTTAACGACAGTTTCGAGGTGGGAGAGTGGAACGGTCTATGGACAGAGGATTCGCAGAACAAGTGGTCCCGTTCGACCCGCCGGGCGACCGACGGCAAGTACTCCGCGGAGATCAAGGGCAAAGCCACCGATGCCACGCTGAC
>DSDB01000052.1 GCA_011057845.1 Phycisphaerales bacterium
GGCAACCTGACGACCGGCAAGGCCACGGCCGAGCAGCTCAAGGAGCTCGAGGCCGATATGGTCACTGTGGATCGGTAGCACGGCCGGGACTATCGCGGCACAAACCCGCGCGTCATGCGGCTTATCGTCCGGCTTTCCGCGGGGTGTTGCCGTCTCCATAGTACGGGTACGTGTCGAAGACGTCGCCCCTTCGCGGGCCACGCGGTCGAACGTCGGCGTCTGCACCACGGGTATTCCGGCAATACTCGCGTCGGGCTAGCCCCAGTCGTCGGCGATGCAGAACAGGATATTGGGGCGCCTGCCGTCCGCGCCGCCATACGAATACCGCGCCAACGCCCCCACAGCGCCTGCCCCGATTGCCGTCTTCAAGAACCCACGTCGATCCATAACGACCTCCACGACTCCTGGAAATGAGGCCAACCGTTCACACTTGCCCGGTGGCGGACGAGACGCGCACCTCAAGGATCCGCCGTGTACGGCCGGTCACCTTGGCGGCTTCACTCATACGCACCGGACAGACCCACAGGATACCCCCCTGGTTTTCAAACACAAGCACCTGCCGACGGACATCGGCCGGAACCTTCTGATCCGTCAGGAACTTGCCCACCTTCTTGGCAAGGAGGCCGCCCAGGGGCATGAACCGATCCCCCGGCTTGCGGCCACGCACGACAAGGGCTTGGCCCACCGCGTCGGCGTCGAACCACTCGACCCGTGGGTCCTTGCCCCTGCGAAACGCGGCAAGGTCCGCACCCTCGGCGTCGAGGAGCCGCGACTCTATCACGAATGGCCCGAATCGCACCCGCCCGCCGGTGCACAGAGTCGCTTGTCGTTCGTATTTCGTCGTTCGTATTTCGTCGTCTGTCGCCGGTTGGATCATCACCCGCCCATGTTCTCGCCGGGCCGTGAACCTGCCGGGCAGGTCCATCTGCCTGCCCCGCCCATCGTCGTCGGCCAGGGCCACAAGCCGTTCATAATGCCCGCTGGTAACAGCCCGCAGCCCACAGCCCGCGGCCGACAAGGCCCGCCGAATCAACTCCACTCTAGCCGGCGGCGACAGTGAGGTCATCACGCGGACATCGATCGACACCGTATCGGGTCCGACCTCCACGGCCCGCGACCAGGCTGCGTCCACGGCTTCGCCGATGACCCAGCTCAACCTCTGCGCCGCCCGCGACAGGTCGAAAAGCGATTCGGTCAACGGCCTTCCGGATGAACCCCTCGCAATCTCCGGCAGCAACCGATGACGGATGAAGTTACGCCGAAAGCGGCAATCGGCGTTCGTTACATCGGTTCGCCATGAGAGTCCGGCATGCCGCAGATAAGCCTCGATCTGGGCGCGGCGGACGCACAACAGGGGTCGGACGAAACGCAGGCCGTTAAAATCGACAATCGGCCGGATGCCGCAGAGCCCTCGGTATCCGGTTCCTCGGGCCAGGCGCTGGATGAGCGTCTCGGCGTTGTCGTCCATGTGGTGGCCGGTGGCTACGGTGCGGCAACCGGTCTCGGCGGCGATCTCAGCCAGGGCGGCGCGGCGCAGTTGCCGGCCCGCGGTCTCAATCGAGAGCCTGTGGCGGCCCGCATACGATCGCACATCCACCGCCCGGCGAACAAATCGCATGTCGAATCGCCGGGCCATATCGGCCGCGAACGCCTCATCGGCGTCGGCGTCACGGCCCCGCAACCCGTGGTGCACGTGCGCGGCCACCAGCGGCAGCCTCACCAGGGCCATCCCCCGCAGGCGATTCATCACCGCCGTCAGCGCCATCGAATCAGCCCCGCCCGACGTCGCCACCACCACACCGCCGGGGTGTGCAAAGAGCCCCTGCTCCCGCACAAAGCCCGCCACGCGTTGTACAAACGCCGATGCCATGTTTCACGCACACAAAGAAACGGGCCCGACACCAGGTCGGGCCCGCCAGAGATCTATTCGGGACGGGCGCCGGGCCCATCCTGTCCACCAAGCCTCTTGAATCAGGGTTCCAGGGTCGCCGGCGGACTGCCGCTGAGGCCTCTGACCCGCAACTCCGCGAACTCCCGCCATTCGAGGTATCGGTTCCTGGGCAGCTTCTCCAGGCCCTCCCGGTACAGTTGCAGGGCCCGCTCGCGGTTGTGATAGTAGTCGTCGTAAATCCAGGCGGCCTTGAAGCGGGACGGGTAGATCGTCGCCGGGTCCCACTGGAAGGAACGCTCATAGTAGGTCACGGCGATGCGATAGTCCTTGAAATGATGGTAGAGCTGCCCGGCGCGATAGGCGGCGTCGCCGATCTTGTCGCTGGTGGGATGCCGGCGAATCACGTCGTTGTACTTCTCGATGGCCATCCGCAGCATATCCTTGTCGCGGAGAATCAGGAGCCTTCGGCTGCCTCTTTCATACGCAAGGGCCTCGGCATACAGGGCGTCGGCTTCCGGTATCGATTCGAGGGCCTGAAGTTCCGGCCCGGCGATCTCCGCGTCGATTACATACTTGTACTGCGGGATGACATTGAGAGAGGCCAGTTCCTTCTCGGCCCAGGTCCTCTTCATGTGGTTGCCGCTGTCGCGGTAGTAGGCAATCAGCAGGTCCAGACCGTGGCGGTAGGCGGCCCTTGCCGAGGCCACCTCTTCGACGAGGTCCATCTCCTCGGCGGACGTGACGGGAACCAGCCCGCCCGTCTCGCCGGCCCTGGCGCTGGGGGAAAGCTGCATTCCCTTGCCCTTGTCGCCCTCGCGGCAGCCCACGCACACCAGCAACAGAACCGCCACGCACACCGTACAAAACGCTCTTGCCATGATGGCCTCCTTTCAACTGCCCCCTCGGCCTGAGGGACTGAACAACCGTCGGATCCGGCGGGAAGCCGGATTCCGCGAACAAACA
>DSDB01000362.1 GCA_011057845.1 Phycisphaerales bacterium
CGCACGAGTCTGTCGGCGGGCGAGGACCTGGTCCTGAAGGTCATCCTGCCGGGCCCGGGACCGTACACATCGTCGAAGTTGTCCTGGCGGCCACTGGGCGGTGGAGACTATCACGAGATTCCACTGGAGCACGTGGCCAGAGGCGTTTATCAGGTAGTGTTGCCAGGGACGGAAATCCGGTGTGATCTTGAGTATCATATCAAGGTCGAGTCAAACGCCGGCGGACAAGCGCTTGTGTGGCCGGCCACGGCGCCCCGGATCAATCAGACGGTGGTTATCATGGATTAGCGGCAAGCTTAAGAGCAGAAGTGTCATTCTGAGCGCAGCGAAGAATCTGGTTCGCGAACCTCTGAGGTCCCTCATTCGAGGCCCAGATGCTTCGTTTCACTCAGCATGACACGGTCAATTCCGTGCTTTAGATGGTCTGTCAATCGCAGGAGCACTCTTATGAGATCAGGCCGGCATACACGCCGTGAGTTCACGAAAATGATGGGAGCGGCCTTGGCGGCTGGGCCGGTGGCTGCCATCGCACAACGGCAGGCGGCCCGCAGGCCGAATTTCGTGCTGATCCTCGTCGATGACCTGGGATGGACGGACATCGGCTGTTACGGGAGCACGTACTACGAGACGCCCCATGTCGACCGGCTGGCGGCCGAAGGGATGCGTTTCACGGACGGCTACGCGGCCTGTGCGGTTTGTTCGCCGACGCGGGCGGCCGTGATGACTGGACGATACCCCGCCCGGCTGGGCGTTACAGACTGGATCCGTTCCCGATTTCAGGGCGGCCGGATCCCCGCCGACAACAAGAACCCGACCGAGTACGTGGGAGGGCCAAACAACAAGCTGCTGTGTCCGCCCAACGCCCTGTGGATGGAACTGGATGAGATCACCATCGCCGAGGCCCTCAAGCCGGTCGGCTACACCTGCTGTCACATCGGTAAATGGCACCTCGGGCCCGATGACTGGTATCCGGAGAAACAGGGCTTCGACTATAACATCGGCGGCTGCGACTTCGGCCAGCCCCCGACGTATTTCGATCCGTATCGTCGCCAGGGCCAGGGAGATATTCCGACCCTGCCGCCGCGCAAGGAAGGCGAGTACCTGACCGACCGCGAGGCCGATGAGGCCGTGAAGTTCATTCGGGACCACAGGGATAAGCCCTTCTTCCTGTATCTGGCGAATTACGCCGTTCATACGCCGCTGCAGGCGAAGAAGGACCTGATCGAGAAGTACAAGGCCAAACCGCCGACCAACCAGAAGAACCCCACCTACGCAGCAATGATTGAGAGCATGGACGATTGCGTGGGCAGGGTGCTGGATGCGCTGGATGAGCTGAATCTGGTCGACGATACCGTCGTGATCTTCACCGGCGACAATGGCGGGCTTCTGGGGCCGACGGACAACGCCCCGCTGCGTTCCGGCAAGGGCTTCCCCTACGAAGGCGGGATCCGCGAGCCGCTGATCATCCGCTGGCCGGCCGTCATCCGGCCCGGCGCCGTCAGCCACGAGCCGGTGACAAGCGTGGACTTCCTGCCGACGCTGTGCGAGATCGCTGGTGTGGCGCTGCCCGCGGATCGGCCCATCGACGGGGTGTCGATGGTATCGCACCTGCGGTCCAATGGGCGGCAGGGGCTCGGGCGCGACGCGATCTACTGGCACTTCCCGCACTACCGTGGCGACGTCGTGCCGTACAGTATCATCCGAACCGGCGACTGGAAGCTGATCAAACGGTACGAGGGCAAACCGTTCGAACTGTTCAATCTCAGGGAGGACCTGTCGGAGACGACGGACCTCTCACTGGCGATGCCGCAGAAAGTGGGCGAGCTGGATGCGAAGTTGCAAGTGGCCCTGGCGGCGATGAATGCGAAGATACCCCGGCCCAATCCCGATCATACGCCGTCCAAGCCGCAGCCGTGATCTCGGTTCTTGCCGTTTGGACGAGAACGGAATAAGGTCGCTACTTGCGGCGGGCGAGGATTGCTTCGATCTGGTCCATGGTGCGATTCATGACAGCCATGGTCTTGTCAAAAGGTTCCGGGCCGGTCATGTCAACCCCGGCGGCCTTGAGCAGGTCGATGGGGTAATCGGAGCCGCCGGCCGAGAGGAACTTCAGGTACTTCTCGACGGCGCCCGGGGTCCTGGCGAGGACCTTCTCGGACAGGGCCGTGGAGGCGGTGAAGCTGGTCGAGTACTGGTAGACGTAGAAGTTGTAGTAGAAGTGCGGGATGTAGGCCCACTCGACGGCGTAGAGGTCGTCGATATGGCAGATACCCTTGTCGTGGCCGTAGTAATGTCTGAGGATGTCGCCGTAGAGTTGCGTCAGGCTGTCGCCGGTGAGCGGTTCGCCGGCCTCGGCCTTCTGGTGGATGCGCAGCTCGAACTCTGCGAACTGAGTCTGGCGAAAGACGGTGCCCTTGAGGCCGTCGAGGTAGTTCATCAGCAGCGACAGACGCACGTCATCGTCCTTGATCTCGGTGAGCATCTTGTCGATGAGCAGGGCTTCGTTGAAGGTTGAGGCCACCTCGGCGACGAACGTGCTATAGTCGGCGGTGGGGTAGGGCTGGTTCTTGTTGGAGTAGAAACTGTGCATGGTGTGGCCCAGTTCATGGGCCAGTGTGCTGACGTCGTCGTACTGGCCGTTGTAATTGAGCAGTATGTAGGGATGCACGTCGTAGGCGCTGCCGTTGGAGTAGGCGCCCATGCGCTTGCCGGGCGTGGGGTAGACGTCAATCCAGCGGTCCTCGAAGGCCCGGCGGACGACGTTGGCGTAGTCGGGTCCCAGAGGTTTGAAGGCGTCCAGGATGAGGTCGCGGGCTTGTTCGTAGGTGTAGCTGAGGTCCACGCC
>DSDB01000544.1 GCA_011057845.1 Phycisphaerales bacterium
ACGACGAAGGTCCCGTTGGGCGATTCGAGCACCCCGCAATCGCCGGCCTGACCTCCGGACTCGGCGTAGAAACACGTCCGGTCGAGGATCATCCCGGCCTCGCCCGCGCCCGTCAACGAGCCCTCGCGGATCAATCGGTCGCCGGCGACCCAGCCCAGGATTCGCCCTTCGCATGTGCCGTCCGCGTATTTGTGTGTGTCATCCGTGGTGGGCAGCTCCGCGTCGGCCAGGATGTTGACCAATGAGGCCCCCTTCTGCGCAGCCCGTGCCAGGTCCTTCTGCTGCTGCATCCGCTCGGCGAATCCGGCCGTGTCGACTTTGAGGCCCCGTTCCTCGGCCATCAGTTGCGTCAGGTCCAGCGGGAAGCCGTAGGTGTCGTAGAGTTGGAAGGCATCGTCGCCCGCGATGGTTTTGTCGGGTGTCCTGGCGGCGCGACCGGCCGCGGCGGCGAATATCTGGATGCCCCGGTCGAGCGTCCGCCCGAAGCTGGTCTCCTCAGCCTCGATAACGGTCGCCACGTGCCCCGCGCGGCCGGCCACTTCGGGAAACGCCTCGCCGAGCACCTCAACGACCACGGGAACCAGCGTGTGCAGGAAGGGCTCATGCAGGCCCAGTTCCCGTCCGAATCGCGAGGCCCGCCGCAGGATTCGGCGGATGACATAGCCGCGGCCCTCGTTGGAAGGGGTCGCGCCGTCGGCGATGGCCATGCTCAGGGCGCGGATATGGTCGGCGATGACGCGAAAGGCATTGTCCGTCGGGTTGCCCGGCTTCGATGCATACGTCCGGCCGCTGATCTTCGCCACGCGGTCGATGATGGGCATGAACAGGTCCGTGTCGTAGTTGCTGGTCTTGTTCCGCAGGACGGCCGAGATGCGCTCCAGGCCGGCCCCGGTGTCGACGTAGCGGGCGGACAGCGGCACGAGTCTGCCGCCTTCGGTGCGGTTGTACTGGATGAACACGAGGTTCCACAACTCGATGTAGCGGGCGCAGCCGGCGTTGACGCCGCACTTGTGGCCGGGCACGCCTTGCTTGTCGCAGCGATGCGGTCCCAGGTCGATATGGATCTCGCTGCACGGTCCGCACGGCCCGGTCTCGCCCATCTCCCAGAAGTTGTCCTTCTTGCCAAAGGCCAGAACGCGGTCGGCGGCAATTGGCGTCACATCCGTCCAGAGATTCGCGGCCTCGTCATCCCGCGGCAGGCCGTCTTCGGGGTCGCCGGCGAAGACCGTGGCCCACAGGCGGTCCGGTTCGATGCCCCAGACGCCGGTGAGCAGTTCCCAGGCCCAGGCGATGGCCTCGGCCTTGAAGTAGTCGTCGAAGGACCAGTTGCCGAGCATCTCGAAGAACGTGTGGTGATAGGTGTCGCGGCCGACTTCTTCCAGGTCGTTATGCTTGCCGCTGACGCGCAGGCACTTCTGGCTGTTGGCCGCGGCCGGCCACCGCGGCTTGACCAGACCCAGGAAGATGTCCTTGAACTGGTTCATCCCCGCGTTGGCGAACAGCAAGGTGTCGTCGCCCACGGGGACAATGGGGGAACTGGGCACGAACGTGTGGTTCCGCCGGCGGAAGAAGTCGATGAAGGAGCTTCGAATCTGCTTTGCGCTGGTCATAGAGGTCTTTCAAATCACGGCCCGGATGCTTCTCCTTCGCTTTGCTCGGGGTCAGCATGACAAGGCATCGCCGTCGGTATCCGGCAATGCGGTTCAGGCCAGGCCCTTGGCTTCGAGTATTTTGGCCTTGATCTCGTTTCGCAGGTCGGCGTTCTCGGCGAGGAACTGCTTGGCGTTCTCGCGGCCCTGGCCGAGGCGGGTGCTGCCGTAGTTGAGCCATGCGCCGCTTTTTTCAATGATGTTCTCGGCGACGCCGAGGTCGATGAGGTCGCCTTCATAACTGATGCCCTTGTCGAACATGATATCGAACTCGGCCTCGCGGAAGGGCGGGGCGATCTTGTTCTTGACGACGCGGGCCCGCACCCGCGAGCCGGTGGCGTTGTTGCCGTCTCGGATGGTGGTGATCCGGCGCAGGTCCAGCCGCACCGAGGAGTAGAACTTCAGGGCTTTGCCGCCGGTGGTCGTCTCGGGATTACCAAACATGACGCCGATCTTCATGCGAATCTGGTTGATGAAGACCAGGGCTGTTTTGCTGCGGTTGATGATGGCGGTCAGCTTTCGCATGGCTTTGCTCATAAGGCGGGCCTGCAGGCCGACCTGGCTGGCCCCCATCTCGCCCTCGAGTTCGGCCTTGGGCGTCAGTGCCGCCACCGAGTCGATCACGATCAGGTCCACGGAATTCGAGCTGATGAGCAATTCGGCGATCTCCAGCGCCTGTTCGCCGGAGTCGGGCTGGCTGACGAGCATGCTGCTGACGTCCACGCCGAGACGCTTGGCCCAGGTCGTGTCGAGGGCGTGTTCGGCGTCGATGAAGGCGGCCACGCCGCCGGCTTTCTGGGCGTTGGCGATGACGTGCAGCGCCAGGGTGGTCTTGCCGGAGGACTCCGGTCCGAACAGTTCCGTGACCCGGCCCCGCGGGATGCCGGCTCCGCCGAGGGCGATATCCAGCGACAAAGCGCCCGTGGGAATGCCCTCCACTTTGGCGTAGTTCTGTTCGTCCATCTGCATGATCGCGCCCTGGCCGTACTGTTTCTCGATCTGGGCGATCACCCGCTGTAGGGCGCCTTCCCTGCCGCCGCCGGAGGCGGCTTCCGCTGTCTTCTTGATTGCCTTTTTTGCCATGTTTGTGTGTCCCTTTTCTGTTATGAATTCCGCACGGGTGAACGGCGCTATCTCAATGCGCACGTGTCGAGTGCCGTGTAAAGCGGTCCTTTGGGCGTCAGTTGGCT
>DSDB01000276.1 GCA_011057845.1 Phycisphaerales bacterium
GAACCTGCTGTACCCGGAGCCCACGGGCTACCAATCCACAATGGTCGGCTTTCCCTACGACGATGTGGATGGCTGGCGGGGTGTGTACCCCGCGGACGTCCTGGCCGGACAGTTCGAGAAGATGGCCCGGCATTGGGAACAAGGGCTGCGGCGGTACGAACAGGCACTGGCCCGGGCGGACTCCGCTGATTACGAAGCCGGCATCCGCACGGATATGGCCCTGGCTACGGCCGCGTGGCTGCATTTCGACAGCGTCGCCAACCAGATTCGGTTCTTCCAGACCAGAGACGCGCTGGCGTCCGCTTCACTGAGCCAGGCGGATCGCGACAGAAAGTCCGAACAGATCGAGGCCATCATTGCCCGGGAGATAGACAACGCCAGGAGGCTGTTCACATTGACGCGCCGGGACCCGCGTATCGGATTTGAGGCATCCAATCACTACTATTATCTGCCGCTGGACCTCGTGGAGAAGGTGGTCCACTGCCGGTACATTCTCGATACGCGGCGGCGCAGACATTGAACTGTCCGACGACTGGGCGAGACGCTGCAATTCTGTGATCGGCCGCGCAGAGAAAATTGCAGGAAATGTCTCATACCGGCCGACATGGATTATCTGAGCGGGCCGTTCTTCCCATGCGGCAGGCACGCCCGACTCACGTCCGATACCCACTGGCGCAAATAGAAGGGAGTCGCCCATGTCTACCGGCCCAGGAAGACGTCTGTTGGTTGTTTCCGCGTTTGCCGTGATCAACATCGTGGGAATTGTCTGGATTGGCCATGCCCTGATGCACTCGCGGGCCAAGGTTGACGTGCTCTCGGCAACCGTACTGTCGTCGCGGCTCATGCCGGATCGGCTGGAGGTGGTCTTTGACCAGCCAATGGTGCCGCCGGATCGCGTGCTCCAGACGGAGCAGGCCGAGCTGTTCACGATCAGCCCGCCGCTGCCCGGCGTGTGGCGGTGGTCGAACCGTGATGCGGCGGAATTCCTCCCGGAGCAGCGATTCCCGCCGGGTCGGATTCTGCGTCTTGAGCCAACCCTTCAGATTCGCCGGAGCACCGGCAAATCTCTCAAGACCAGGACCCCGCTGACCGTCGAGACGCAGCGGTTGAAACTGGAACAATGGACCGTACGGCCGGCCGACGCCAATGAGGGGCGCATCCGCCTCGTGTTCAACCAGCCGGTCGACCCCAAGGCGTTCATGGCGTGCGCCGGCTTCCATGACGTGGAAACCAAAACCCCGCTTGCCCCGCTACGATGCCTGACGGACCGGCCCGGCCGGGAGATCGAGGTAATCATACCGTGCCGGCCACTGCAACAGTTCAGCGTGGCTATTACGGAGAATCTGACCGGCCACGGCGCGGAACTGGGTTTGGGCGAGCCCGTAACCATTGAGACGGCCATGCCGGAGGGTTTTGCCCTCTTACACGCCCACGCCGGTCAGCCCGACCTGGACGGGACTGCCGACGTGGTGCTGGAGTTCACGCGGGAGCTGGATCTTCGACAAGAGCTTCCATCGGTCAAGACGGTTCCGGCTGTCGATGGCCTGCAGGCGCAACGGCGCTGGCGCAGCTTGGTTCTGACCGGCCGGTTTAAGCCGGGCGCCCGCTATGAGATTACGATTCCAGCCACGGTCCTATCCAAGGACGGTCCGACCCTCGGCCGCGAGGTCTCGGCCGCCGTGGAGATTCCCGAGCACGAACCGCGGCTGGCGCTGACGCACCATAGCGGCATCCTGTCGCCGTTTGGCAACCTGACGCTCGACGCCAGGGCGGTGAATGTGGATGGCGTCGAACTGAACGCCTGGCGCGTCCATGCCAACAACCTCGTACAACACCTTCAAGGCGGCGATATCGAGAGCACGTCGAGGCAGACGGCGAGCAAGACCATCGACGTGAACATGCCTTCGAACGTGCCCACGGACCTGCTGCTGAACCTCAAGGGCCTGCTTACGCAGAAGACAGGCATCTATCGCGTCCGGGCCACGCCGCTGAACAACCGCTGGGCCGGCTCGCGGGCCATTGTGAGCATTACGGATCTTGCCATTACGGTCAAGGCCGAGAGCCAGGGGGCGATGGTTTGGGTCACATCGCTGCGGACGGGCAAGCCCGTATCCAAGGCGAGAGTCCGGGCCATGAGCTACAACAACCAGGTCCTGGCCAGGGCCGAGACGGATGCGCAGGGCATTGCACGATTGCAGCTTGCCGGGGCCCATCCCGACGGCGGGATGTGGGTCATCACTGCCGAGAAGGGCTCGGACCTCAGTTATCTACTCCCACAGGACAACCAATGGGTGCTTGATGAGATGGAACAAACGGGCCGCCCGTTCTGTGGGAACTACGAGGCGATGCTCTACACCGAGCGCGGCGTCTACCGGCCGGGCGATACGGTCTACATGACCGGCATCCTGCGCGACCGGGCCGGCGTGATTCCCCCGGTCTTCCCGTTGACGGTTCAGGTCAACCGTCCGGACGGTCGGCAAATCGAAGAACGCCTCATCCAACGTAAGGACGGCGATCAGGGTGTCTTTCACGCCCAGTTCGAGACTCGGGAAGATGCCCAGACGGGTCCGTACACTCTCACGGCCCGTATTCCCGGCTCGTCTCATTCCATCGGTGCGATCAAGGCCCTGGTGGAGGCCTTTGTGCCGGTTCGGATGGAAGTCCAGGCGAAGGCTCAGTCCGAGCGTTTTGGCCCAGGTCAGACCCCTGCCGTGCATGTGGAGGCCCGCTACCTGTGGGATGAGCCGGCATCCGGGTTGCCCGTGTCGGTTGAGGGGATTCTTGCGCCGGTGATCTTCAGCTCCAGGGAGTATGCCGAGTACTGTTTTGGCCA
>DSDB01000476.1 GCA_011057845.1 Phycisphaerales bacterium
CGCTTGCCGCCGGCGAACCACTGCTCGTCGAGGCCCTTGTTGTCCGGATCGAACCCAAAGTTCCAGGGCCCGTTAAGGTTGACCCAATCGGCCCGCTCGAAGTCGGGCCGGGGATGCTCAGGCAACGGGATCGCATCGCCCTGGCCGCCAACGACCGCGGTCGCCACAACCAGACACAGGACCATCGTCAATAATCTCGCCATGCCGCTTGTGCTCTTCATCATCAGGCTGCCTTTCAATACTATGGACGTTTGAGAAACCGGATACAAACGGGCCTGCCGACCGTGATCCTGTGGTCGGTGGGATCCAGACGACCGGTTGACGGGTCAATGCGAAAAACGACGACGCTATCGGAACCCTGGTTGGCGACCAGACAGAATCGGCCGGCCGGGTCGATATTGAAATTGCGGGGTGTCTTGATGCCGGCCGTTGCGTGCTCGATAAAGGTCAACATCCCAGTTGACGGATCCACGCGATAGACGGCGATGCTGTCATGTCCGCGGTTGGAGCCATAAACAAACAGACCGCTCGGATGCACCCGGACCTCCGCGCACGTGCTCGAACCCCTGAAGTCGTCCGGCAACGTGGGCACGGCCTGAATCGACGTCAGAGCGCCGGAGGTTGGCTCATACGCAAAGACGGTGATGGTGCAATCGAGTTCGTTGATGACATAGGCATGTCGGCCGCCGGGGGCAAAGGCCAGGTGCCGCGGCCCGGCCCCGCCCTTGAGCGAGGCGAACGCCGGGTCATTGGCGACCATCGTACCCTTGGCCGCGTCCAGCCGGTAAATCATTATCTTGTCGATTCCCAGGTCCGCCACGAACACGAATCGCCCGTCGCCACTGAGATTGACCGAATGGGCATGAGGTCCTTTCTGCCGTGCGGAATGGGGGCCGGACCCGGCATGTTGAACGAAGCCCGTCGGATCGGCCAGCCGCCCGTCCGGCTGGATAGGAATAGCACAGACGCTCCCGCTGCCGTAGTTGGCCACGAGGACCGTGGTCCCTTTTGGATCGATGTTCACATGACACGGACCAGACCCGCCGGAGGGTTGGCGGTTCAGCAGACGCAGCCCCCCGTCCGGCTCAATCGCATAAGCCCCGACACTGCCGGCGCCGCCCGATTCACTGACCGTGTAGAGATAGCGGCCATTGGGGTGGATTTCAAGAAAGGATGGATTCGTCGCCTCGGCCGCCAGAACCGGCTGCGAGAGTGCGCCCGTCTCCACGTCGAGAGTAGCCTGGTAGATCCCCCGGCTTGGACTGTCGCCGCCGGTATACGTGCCGAAATAGACGCCCATCGTCTCGGCAGGCGCCCGGGTCAGCACGATGGCCGCGATTAGCATGCCGGCAAAAACTCTAAAACTCATGTCCGTTCGGCCTCCGTGAAAATGTATCCAACACGCAACGGCTACACACCGTCGACCCACGCTGTGGTTGGCAGGGGCGGTTCGGTCTTTGTGTCGGCCACCTCAGAGCCGCCAAGCCCGGCGCATCCGTTGTGAGGAATCTCTTGTGCGTACACACCATGTGCACGGGATCGAGCACTGCCTCAGCCGCCACCCTTGCAGCCGGGCAGGACAACCGCCAGCGCTATGCCCAGCAGAATCCACATCGCATATCTGACCATGCTTTGACTCCTTCAGTCCGTTCCATTGGACGGCAGGCCGCGTTCGCTTTCGGACGCAGGGCCCGGCGCCTGAGCACCATCATCCCGTATTGGCTCTCGAAAGGCAAGGCTTATCCCTTGGGCGGCAGGCAGCACCTGACGAAGCTCCGCCCGTAGCCCCAGCCGGGCCCGGGCGTCGCGGTTGGCCAGGGACGCCAGCAACAAATTAAAGAGGTCCGGTAGCCGCCACCGATGGGTGGGAGAAGCGGTTTGACGGCCGATGGTTGAGGAGATAGACTCAATCCATGGGCAGGATGCCCGTGCTACGGTCTCATGGGCCCGCCGTAGCGGGCTACAGTTCCATCGGAGGCGTCATTATGAGTGAAATGAAGGCGGGTCAAGGGGGTTGGATGTCCAGGCGTGGGTTCTGCCGGTCTGTTGCGGCCGCGGCGGTGGGTCTGCCGCTGACGGGGGTGGTCGCGGCCGTGGGGGGCGGCAAGCCGGTCAAGTTCTTCAAGAATTTCACGCCCGGCCACCTGGGTATACAGGCCAACCAGCGCCAGACGCTGGAGTATGCCGTCAAGTACGGTTTCGAGGGGATTGCGCCGAGCACGGGGGAGTTTCGTAGCGCCTCGGACAGCGAGATTGATGCGTGGGTCGCGAAGATGAAGGAGGCGGGGGTTCGGTATGGGGCGGCGGGGCTACCCACCGAGTTTCGCCGGGACGATGCGCGATTCCGCCAGAGCCTGGCGCAACTGCCGGCGGAGGCGCGGCTGCTGCGAAAGCTGGGCGTGACGCGGATGGCCACGTGGATTACGCCCGGCAGCAACACGCTGACGTACCTGCAGAGCTTCAAGCTGCACGAGACGCGCCTGCGGGAGGCGGCCAAGGTGCTCGACGACCACGGCATCCGTCTGGGTCTGGAGTTCGTGGGTCCCAGGACGTCGCGTTCGAGGTCGCGGTTCGCCTTTATCAGTACGCAGGCCGAGATGATGGAACTGTGCGCGGCCATCGGCACTCCGAACATGGGTCTGCTGATGGATAGCTGGCACTGGTACACATCGCATGGGACGGTCGAGGAGTTGCTCAAACTCTCCAACAAGGACATCGTCCATGTACACGTGAACGACGCCCCGGCCGGGGTCGACGTGGACCAGCAGATGGACAATCGACGCAAGCTGCCGGCGGCCACCGGCGTGATCGATATGAAGGGTTTTCTCAACGC
>DSDB01000322.1 GCA_011057845.1 Phycisphaerales bacterium
ACACAGACAGCCCACACCGTCGGAGGACCGCTCCTCCACGGCCTGGCCCATCACCGACTCCCCATTATACCACGAAGTGCCTCCGCAACCCACAAGAAAACCCGGCGAATCAATGCCGTCGCACCCCCTTGCCACCGGCGGCCGCCGTGATGCGGAAATCTACGTATCTGCCACGTGTCCGGCCTCAAAATCAGCCCGAAAACCACGATTCCAGCCCGTCACAGGCTGGCCGCCCCCCTAACGTATCAAGACCTTTTTTCAGAGTTTTTTTTGCATTTCGCCTGTCAATGCGCCTCCGACTACGTCGGGTAGTGCGCAAAAAGAATGCCCCATGGACGTGGGGCGTTTGCCTGGGCTTGACGCCAGGGGTGGGAGGTTTACCGGGGGAATTATTAGAAGTTGTTCATTCTCTGAGCCTTGCGCATGCGGCGACGGTTCTTCTCCGATGGCTTCTCGTAGTAGCTGTTCCTCTTCATGTCCCGGATGAGACCTTCCTTCTCGCACAGCTTCTTGAAACGACGAATCATCTGCTGAACCGATTCACCTGCTCTTGCCTTGACCTTCAACATAAACCCGGTATCCTTTCACATCACAAACGAACTGATGCCGCCGGTTCTGCCGGCCGCTACGGTACAAATAATGGAACCTGTTAGTATGTGAGCGTGCCCAGGATTTTTCAAGAAAAAAATGTTAAAATATGGCCTGACAGTGCTGAAAAGCCCGATCCAGGCCCTAAAAAGCGGCCTTCAGGCACGATATATGGGCTCCAGCGCGTGTTTTTGTTGAATCGCCGCGGGCCATTTTCAGTACAATTAAGCAATACCCTCTTTGGAGGCGCAGGACGATTTGGAGAAATTCCGCGAAACACTGAAGGTTAGAAAAGAGCGGGCGGCCCTGGTGGCCGCAACGCTCAAACGGACGCGAGGCGGGGATAATCTGGCGGAGTTGACGGCCCTGGCCGAGAGCGCCGGGGCGGTTGTGGTGGACCGTTTTCAGCAGAAGATAGCGCAGATCAAACCCAAGACGTATATCGGCAAGGGCAAGGTCGAGGAACTGGCTGAGCGGCTGAAGCGCTTCAACGTCGATGTGGTCATCTTCGACAACGACCTGTCGCCCGCACAGATACGCGAGCTGGAGAAGGCCCTGGGGGCCAAGGTGCTCGATCGCAGTGAGCTGATCCTGGATATTTTCGCCACGCGGGCCAGGACGCGCCAGGCCCGTTTGCAGGTGGAGCTGGCTCAGTTGGAGTACACGTATCCGCGCCTGACGCGGATGTGGGGGCACCTGGACACCGTGGCCGGGGCCGGCGGCGGCACGACGGCCGGGGCGGTCGGCGCCATCGGCACCAGGGGCCCCGGCGAGAAGCAGCTTGAGATTGACCGCCGCCTCGTCGGCAAGCGGCTGATTGAATTGAGGCGGGAACTGGCCGCCATCGACCGGCGGCGAATCCGGGAAATCGAGGGGCGAGAGGGGATGTTCAAGATTTCGCTGGTGGGCTACACGAACGCGGGCAAGAGCACGCTGATGAACGCCCTGACCGATGCCGGGGCGGTCGTCGAGGACCGGCTGTTCGCCACCTTGGATACGCGGACGCGCAAGTGGATGCCGCAGCGCGGGGTCGAGGTGCTCGTCAGCGATACGGTCGGCTTCGTCCGCGACCTGCCGCACCAGCTTGTGGCCAGCTTCAAGGCGACGCTCGAAGAGACCGTCCACGCGGACCTGCTGCTGCACGTGGTCGATGTGGCCAATCCGGAGGCCCTGCGCCAGGTCGAGGCCGTTGAGGGTGTGCTGCATGAGATCGGATGCGCCGATAAGCCGACGGTCCTGGTGCTCAATAAGGTTGACGATGTGCGCGGCCTGGCCGCGCTGGAGATGCTGCGGACGATGGTCCCGCAGGCCATTGCTTTGTCGGCGCGGACGGGGTACGGCCTGGACAAGCTGCGCGAGGCGATTGTCGAGCGTTTTTGCGGCATGGACCTGCGGATTTGCGTGCGGGTCGAGCAGGCCAACGGCAAGGTGCTCAGCTTCCTGCGTGCGCACGGGCGGATCGTCGATGAGCGTTACGAAGGACAGGCGGTGGTGGTCGACGTGCGGCTCGGCAGTAATCAGTTGCCGGAGTTGAAGCGACTGCGGCCGGACAGCATGGAGATATGGAGTGGACATGAGACCGCCGCGGGTATAGGGATGCGCGACGAATAAACCTACAGAACGTTGGGGGCTATCGCCGGGACAATTCACCCTACGACAAGGAGATGCCATGCAACAAAGACACCTGTTTCATCATGTCTGGCTCATCGCCGTGGCGACGGCTGTGGCAACAGTGACGGCGGCGGCCATCGCGTCGCAATCGAGTTCCACGGACGATTGGCCATGCTTTCGTGGACCCACGGGCCAGGGGATAAGCCATGCCTCGGGGTTGCCCATCGTGTGGAGCGCCGATAAGCATATCGCCTGGAAGACTCTCTTGCCGGGCGCGGGGGCGTCCAGTCCGATTGTGATTGGGGACCGCATCTACCTGACGTGCTACAGCGGCTATTTCGTCCCCGGCGAATCGGGCGGCAGTCTGGAGCATCTCAAGCGGCATCTGCTCGCCCTGCGGCGAAGCGACGGCGAGATTCTATGGGACCGCCCGGTGCCCGCGCGGTTGCCGGAGGAGAGACAAATCCGCGATCACGGCTTCGCGGCCAGTACGCCCGCGGCCGATGCGGAGCGGGTGTATGTCTTCTTCGGCAAGTCCGGGGTGTTCGCGTTCGACCATGCCGGAGGGCAACTCTGGCACGCGGACGTCGGCGACAAGACCAACGGCTGGGGCAGCGCCGCCTCGCCG
>DSDB01000220.1 GCA_011057845.1 Phycisphaerales bacterium
CCGTTCCACATCAGCAGGTGGATGATGATGCCCCTGGACTGCAAATACTCGCACTGCTCGCGGAACCGCTTCCAGTACGCCGGATTGAACCGCCGCAGGTCGAACTTCCGAGAGCCCGGCTCGACCTCCACGTAGGGGAACAATACACGCGTCGTCGAGCCGCCGTTTTCCCCGGCGAACGCCTCGACGTGCTTCCAGCTCAGCGGCGGATAGGCCCGCACGTGGTTGATCCCGTGCTCGGCCGCCCAGTCCGCCCACAGTCGCCAGTTGTAGGCGTCCTCGGATGCGTAGAAGATGAAGTCACTCAGCCCCCCGAAGCTCAGCAACGCCCGCCCCTGATAACTGAAATACACCCTCGGCGTCCCGGCCTCCTCCAGCCGCAGCTGCCCGCGAACCGGGGCCTCCAATACGGCGCAGACCACCACGGCCGCAGCCACTGCTCTACACAGAATGGCCTTCACTCCATAACCCACAAGAGACTCCGTTCAAGCAAGCATCAGATGCGCCAAGGCGACCGCATGGCCCGCGCCGCCATCCCGTTGGCCGCACGGTCCCCGACGAACTGCTCCTTCACCGGGTCCCACTGGAGCTTGCGCTTCAGCAGCATGGCGATATTGCCCAAATGGCACAGCGTCGACGACCGGTGTCCCACCTCGGCGTTGCAGATGGGCTGTTTGCGGGTCTTGACGCACTCGATGAAGTTGCGTATGTGGTTGTTGCTTTCGTACAGGTGTATCTCATCGGGGCCGATGGTGTCTTTGGCCAGGGCCTCCGGGGTCGTCTGGAGCTTGCCGCGGTCCACGTAGACCATCCCCTCGGTCCCGATGAACCGCGTCCCGGAGCCGCCCGTCGCGCATGTCAGCCTGACACCGTTGGCGTAGACCACCTCGAAATGCGTCTTCGTGGCCGTCGTAAACAGTCCGGTCGTCGGGAATTCCCCCTTGCCCAGCACCTCCACCGGCCCTGAATCGTCCATCCCTAGTCCCCACTGTGCGATATCCAGGTGGTGCGCCCCCCAGTTGGTAATCTGCCCGCCCGAATAATCCAGCAGGAACCGGAACTCGTAGTGACAGCGCTGCTTGTGATACGGCTCCCACGGCGCCGGACCCAGCCACAAATCGTAATCCAGCTCCGGCGGCACGGGCATCGGCTCCCACGTCGGCTCGCACGTCCGGTTATTGCCGGGAATCCCCACCGTCACTTCGGTGATTTTGCCGATTCGACCGTTGCGCACCAGCTCGCAGGCCAGCCGGAAGTTGCTGCTGGACCGCTGCTGGGAACCGGTCTGCACGATCCGTCCGTAACGCGCCGCCTCATCGGCCAGCGCCCGGCCCTCCGCGATGGTCAGCGTCAGCGGCTTCTCGCAATACACGTCCTTGCCGGCCCGGACCGCCGCGATGGACACCGGCACATGCCAGTGGTCGGGCGTGCCCACCGACACCAGGTCGATATCCTCGCGGCCGACCACCTCGCGGAAATCCCTGAAGCACGCCTCCTTGCCCAGACCGACGGCTTGGGCCGCCTTCTCGCAGTGCGACGAATCCACATCGCAGACGGCCATCACCCGGACTTCCTTGCTCCCGTGAAACGCCCGCATGTTCCCGCTGCCCTGGCCGCCGACGCCCACGCAGGCCATCGTCAGCATGTTGCTCGGCGCCCCGGCCCCGAAAACCGTCGAGGGCACAAGCGCCGGGAACCCTACGACCGACCCGGCGACAAGCCCCGCCCGCTTCAAAAACCCGCGTCGTGTAACTCGATGACCTACACCTGATCTCATACCGTCCATCCTTCCTGCAAGAGACAATCCTGTCGCCGAAGGCGACTCCACGAACGCAATACGCATTACGCAATACGAACAGAATCAATCCAGCCGCTTCACGCGAAGATTGCGAAACTCCACCTGATCTCCATGCCCCAGAAAACCGATATGCCCGCTCGGCCGCAGCAGGCCGGGGTGGTCCTGGCCGTCGATCGTCTTGGGAGTGCTCGCCTTTTCGATGTCGGCATCCACAATCGTCCGGCCGTTGAGTTTCACGGTAATCTGCCTGCCCCTGGCGATCACTTCCTGGCAATTCCACAGACCGACGGGCTTCAAGTGCCCCGGCTGGGCCGGGACGACCCCATAGATCGAGCCGTGGTGCTGCCAATCCTTGAGCCAGCCTCGATAGCGAGGGGACGTATCGTCGAGTATCTGCAACTCCATCGCCACGTATGCCGCGTTGCCCTCCAGCGGCGCGCGGATCCCCAACCCGTTATTGGCCCCGGGCGTCAGGCGAAACTCAAACCGCATCACGAAGTCCCCGTACTCGCCCTCCGTGTAGATATTCCCCCCGCCGCCCCGCAACGGGTCGCAGATCATGACCCCGTCTTCCACCCGATAACCCGCCACGCCGCCGACCCAGCCGCTCATGTCTTTGCCGTTGAACAGCAACTCAAAACCCTCGGTCTTCTCCGGATCGGTCAGTGTGTTCGTGCCCTGCTCGCGCGGAATCTCCCGGATATAGATATTGCGGAAATACAGCCGGCTGCCGTGCGACTGCAATTCGATCTGGCCGGTCGGATAGATGGGCTTATCCCGCTCCCAGTAGTTCTCCATCACGACGTTGTCAACCACGATCTCGCCGTTGAGAATCACGGTCACCTTCTCGCCGATCATGATAATCTGGAACGTATTCCACTGCCCCACGGGCCTGTCGGCCACCTTCGCCGGTTTGCTCGGGTGCTTCTGGTTGTTGTACAGACCGCCGGAGCCCACCTGTGCGCCCGATTCCGTCCGCGCCGTATCCCAGATCTGCACCTGCGGAGACCCTCGCAGATA
>DSDB01000617.1 GCA_011057845.1 Phycisphaerales bacterium
ACCCTGCCGGCCTGGAGCTGCTCGCGGATCGTATCGGCGTCGATGCTCCTGATCTTCGCCTTGGTATGAACGTCGTCGGTCATCATCCGGATCTGTCCGCCGGTGAAGCTGATGGCCTTCTGGCCCATCGCCTCCAGCGCCATGGCGAACAGCGAGACCGTCTGCTGCTCCCCCGTGCTGATCAACTGGTCCATCTCCCGCGTGGGCGGGTTCGGGTTCAGCTCCAGCGCGTCGGCGATCAGCTCATCGGTCTGCTTGCCCCTCGCCGAGGCCACCACCACCACCTGATGACCCTCTTTGACCGCCTTAATGACCCGTTCGGCGGCGCGGCGTATCTTGGCCGCGTTCGCCACGGATGTGCCACCATATTTCTGTACGACGATTGCCATAATCGACCTGCCGAATGCAGACACCCCCAAAAAACATACACTCAAACGTCCGAGTCGACGGCTGTCAACACGAATCAGCCCTTGATGAAGTATTCCATAAGCTCGAACCCGTTTTCGATGTAGAAACCGCTCTTGGCCGCGTTGGCCTCGCTGAACGGCAACTGCACAACCCCGGCGATACCCGTCCCGGCCATAGCGAACGGCACCGGTTCACCCGAATGAGCACACGTGGCCACGGGCGTCGGATGGTCCGGCATGACCAGGATTCGCCATGCCTCCATTCTCTCCAGCGCCTCCAGAATCGGCCCGACAATCAACTCATCCGTCCGCTCAATAGCCGTCTTCTTGACCTGGGCCAACCCCTGGTGTCCGGCCTCGTCCGGCCCTTCGATGTGCAGAAAGACAACATCATGCTTCTGCATCGCCGCGACGGCCGCCTCGGCCTTGCCCTGGTAATTCGTATCCACGAAGCCCGTCGCCCCCGGCACCCGGATCACCTCGAAACCGATCAGTTTCGCCAGCCCCCGCACGAGGTCCACCGCCGTGATGGCCGCCCCAGACAACAGCCCGAACCGTTTCCTGAAGCTCTCCATCATCGCCTTGCGGCCCTGGCCCCACAGCCAGATCGAACTGACCGGATTCTCACCCAGGTCGCGCCGCACCTTGTTGATCTCGTGATGGCCGAATATCTGCTGGGACCGCGCCATCAGGTCGATCAGCAACTGCGAGCCCTTGCCGCGGGGCAGAATCTTGTCCACGGCCGTGCCCAGATGGTCGTGCGGCGGATACGTCTGCACCCCCTCGAAATCCAGCCCCTTGAACACGGCGATATGCCGATAGCTCACCCCCGGATAGAACCGCAATCGCTGGCTGCCCAGCCGCTCGTTCAGGTCCTTGATGAGCCCCTCGGCTTCTTCCGTCGAGATATGCCCGGCGCTATGGTCGGCCATTGCCCCATCAGCGAACGTCACCAGATTGCAGCGGAAGGCCCAATCCGTCGGCCCCAGTTGGATATTCCGCGCCACGGCCTCAATCGGCGCACGGCCGGCGTAATACCGCCTCGGGTCGTACCCCAGCAGGCACATCTGCGCCACATCGCTGCCCGGTTCCATCCCCGCCGGCACCGTGCGCACCAGACCCTGCCGGCCCGTCTGGCTGATTCGGTCCATGTTCGGCGTCCGCGCCGCCTCGATCGCTGTCTTGCCGCCGAACTGCTCGATCGGCTCGTCGGCTGCGCCGTCCGGAATGATGATTACATACTTCATACGTATATCGTCGTTCGTATTTCGTCCATCGTCCCTCTTCCCTCGGTCAATCGCGGTCTTCCTGGATGTCCACGATGCGGATCACCACCGGCCGTCCGCTGATGACGTCCAACTTCATCAGGTCCTCCATCGCCGCGGCCATATTCCGCTCCTGGGTCTTGTGCGTCGTGATAACCACCGGCACTGTATTATCCGGGCCGGTCCCCTCGTGCTGCAGCGCCCCCGATATACTGATTCCATGGTCGCCCAACGCCTTGCCGTAGTTGGCAACCACGCCGGGCTGGTCCTTGGCCATCACGCGGATGTAGAACCGGCACACGCAGTCGTCGATACTCTGAATCATCGACGTGGCGTCGCTTCGCGGCCGAACGATGCAGTGCTCGAACGTCGTCCGCGAATTGCCCAGCGCTACATCAATAATATCCGCCACGACGGCGCTGGCCGTCGGCATCATCCCGGCGCCGCGGCCGTAGAACATGACCTGGCCGACCGCGCTGCCGAAGATGCTCACCGCATTGAACGGCCCGGACACGCGCGCCAGCGCACTATCGGCCGCGATGAACGACGGGTGCACACGCAGCGAAATCCGCCCACCTTCGGGCTGTTCGGCGATGGCCAGCAGCTTCAGGCAATACCCCATTTCCGCGCCGTAGCGAATATCATCAATCGACACCGACTGGATGCCTTCGATGAAGATGTCCTCCAGCCGCACCTCGTAGCCGAATGCAATCGACGCCAGGATCGCCAACTTGTGCGCGCTGTCGCCGCCGCTGATATCGAGCGTCGGGTCCGCCTCGGCGTAGCCTCTGGCCTGGGCCGCGGACAGTGCCACGGCGAAATCCTCGTTCCTGGCCGTCATGTTCGACAGGATATAGTTGCACGTCCCGTTGACGATCCCGTACATGGCCCGTATCCGGTTCGCCGTCAGGCCCGTCCGAATCGCCGATACAATGGGTATGCCCCCGGCGCAGCTCGCCTCGAACGCGATGCACCGTCCGTGCTCTCTCGCGGCGGCGTACAACGGGCCCCCGCATTCGGCCAGCAACGCCTTGTTCGCGGTCACGACATCCTTGCCCGCCGCCAGCAGGGCCATCTGAATCCGCCGGGCCGCGTCAATGCCCCCAACGGCCTCGACGCCGATGCTGATGCTCGGATCGTTAA
>DSDB01000256.1 GCA_011057845.1 Phycisphaerales bacterium
CTATCGGCCTCAGACCGGCGGGTTCGCCGACACGCCGCGCGTCAGCCGCGAGGAGTTCGCCGCCACGCTGGCCGAGATCGTCGACCGGATCCGCGCGCAGGGGATCGAGGTCGTGCTGATGACGTGCCCGCCCATGACCGAGCGCTACTGGGGCATGCACCTGGAAGCCTACCAGAAGCACGGCATTAACTTCCTCGTCGAAACCTACGCCCAGGCGGCCCGCGAGGTGGCGGCCGAAAAGAAGGTCGAGCTGGTCGACGTGTACCGCGCCTTCCACGACAAGCCCGCCAGGCTCGACTACTTTCCCGACTGCTTGCACCCCGACGCGCGCGGCCATCGAGTCATTGCCGATCTGCTGGTCGAGCGGCTCGCCCGAACCCTCGGTCCCCCTGCCGACCGCTAGCCTGGATTCCCACAGGCCCGGTTGGAGTTAACGTTCTGGGCGCTTAATACCTTCCACGGTGCCGGGATGTGCGGTATTTCGCAAACTGCTATTGTTAGAGATGGTCTGGAATTATAGACTGGTCTGCCACAATGGTAGCGGCAGCGGACGCAAAAACCGCCTATGCGGGCAGAAGCGTGAGTCCCCCGGAAAATGCGGCGTTTCTTGCGCTTCTGCCCTGCGGCCCTTTCGAGCACGGATGCCGTTGGGATGGTGGAAGCATGGCCGATAATTCCAGACAATCGATAACATTTGCACGCTACTTCCTCCAACCCGCCAATGTCACCCACCGGCGATACGAAGCCCTGCGGGCCTACTTCGTCGAGGGGCTCTCCTCGGCCGAGGCGGCAAAGCGGTTCGGCTACACGCCGGGCAGTTTTCGCGTCCTGGCCCATCAGTTCCGCCGGAACCCGACCCGTGAGTTCTTCCTGCCGTCGGCACGCGAGGCCAGGCCGCATGGGAAGCGGAACCGGCTGCGGCAGCAGGTGGTTGCCTTGCGCAAGCAGAACTTCTCCGTGGGCGATATCAGCCGCACCTTGTCCCGGGAAGCAGAGGCGATCAGCCCGGCGGCCGTGGCGGAGATTCTCCGTGCCGAAGGTTTCGCCAAGCTGCCCCGGCGGCTGGACGAAGAGCAGCCGAACAATCCGCGGCCGACAATCGCGGATGTGGCCGATGTCCGCCAACTCGACCTGGCGCCGCGGCAGTTTCGCACCCGATTCGGCGGGCTGTTCTTGTTTCTGCCCTGGCTGGCCAGTTGCGGTTTGGATGCGATGCTTCGCCGGGCCGGACTCCCGGGCAGTGACATGGTGCCCGCCGGCTGCGCGATGCGCTCCCTGTTGGCCTTGAAGCTCTACGGCAACGCGCGGCACAGCCACGTGATGAGTCACGTGCTCGACGAAGGGCTGGCCTTGTTCGCCGGACTGAACGTGGTCCCCAAACGGTCGTTCTTGACGGAGTACAGTTGCCGGATCGAGCCGAGCTGCTATGCGAAGCTGATGCGGGCGTGGTTTGACGCGGTCGGCAAGTTGGGGCTCCGATGGGGAACTTCCTTCGACCTCGACTTCCACACGATTCCCTTCCACGGCAAGGACGCCCTGGTCGAGAAACACTACGTTTCCAAGCGGAGTCGCCGGCAAAAAGGGGTTTTGGCGTTCATCGCCCAGGACGCCGACCGCCGCGTATTCTGCTACGCCAACGCCGATCTCCGCAAGGACCAGCAGAACGACGAGATCCTGCGATTCGTCTCCTTCTGGAAGAAGCGCACCGGCCGGCTTCCCGAAGAACTCATCTTCGACTCGCGCCTGACCACCTACGCCAACTTGAATCGATTGAACCGGCAGGGCATTGACTTCATCACCTTGCGGCGGCGATCGGCGGCCATGCTCCGCAAGATTGCCGCCCAGCCGGCGTCGGCGTGGAGACGCATCGAATTGGAGGCGGTTTCCCGTGCCTACCGGACGCCTCGCATCCTCGACCAGAAGATCACGCTTGAGGGCTATGAAGGCCCGATCCGCCAACTGGTGGTCACGGAATTGGGCCACGAAGAACCCACGCTGCTGTTGACCAACCAACTCAGGCGCTCGCCCGCGAAACTCATCGGACGGTACGCGCAAAGGATGTTGATCGAAAACGGCATCGAGGACGGCATCGACTTCTTCCACATGGACGCCCTGTCTTCGGCCGTGGCCTTGAAAGTAAACTGCGACCTCGGGTTGACGTTGATGGCCAGCAGCCTGTACCGACTGCTGGCCAGCCGCATCGGGCACGGGTACGAAACGGCCAAGTCGCGACACCTGTTCCGCGACTTCGTGGACGCCACCGCCAAGGTGGTCGTGACGGAAGGTGAAGTCGTCGTGCGTTTTCAAAAGCGGGCCCATAATCCTCTGCTGTTGGCGGCCGGCTTCGACGAAACCGACACGCCCGTCCCGTGGTTCGGCCGCAAACGGCTCCAACTGGTGTTCGGATAGACCACGCATGGACTCCAGGCAAAAACTAACATTCCCTTCTTTCAACCGCCCTTTTGTTAATCGGATAGGGGCCTGTGGGAATCCAGGCTAGTCGCCCTGGTACGGCGGCTGCGCCCGGGTCGGGTGGTGGTCGTGGCCGACGCCGACGACGCGGGGCAGGCCGGGGCGCGACGGCTGGCGTCGACACTGGCGGCCTACGTGCCGGACGTGCGAGTGATCGCCCCACCCCCGCCGATCAAAGACGCGCGCGTGGGTGCGCGCCGGGGCGACACGTGATGACGTGGTGGCGGCGGTCGACGCGGCGCAGCCCGTGGCCGTGCCGGTGACTTCACGATTGCGAGGGCATAGAGCGAGGCGGTAATGAACAACGACGACAATAACGGATTGACCATTGAGTTTACCC
>DSDB01000591.1 GCA_011057845.1 Phycisphaerales bacterium
ATGCTTCGAACAATAATCTGGCTCGTAGCCGCCCTGATGGCGATGGCCCGCGGCGTAGCGTCTGAACCGGTCCCGGAGGA
This sequence comes from Phycisphaerales bacterium, assembly GCA_011057845.1. Taxonomy (GTDB): domain Bacteria; phylum Planctomycetota; class Phycisphaerae; order Sedimentisphaerales; family Anaerobacaceae; genus UBA2266. The sequence goes on from DSDB01000591.1 coordinate 81, forward strand.
TGCGCCGCGGTACATAATCATCGTCACCGGCGGCGAACTGCTCACCGGGGCCTACGCCGACGGCCACACGCACTTCCTGACACGGACGCTGCACCCAATGGGCATGGTCTGCGTCGGGTCGATGTGCGTGGACGACCGGGCCGAGGATATCACCGCGGCCCTGGCCTTCGCCGCCGGACGCTGCAAGCTGGTCCTCGTCACCGGCGGCCTGGGCCCGACCGACAACGACATCACCCGCGAGGTGCTCTCGCAATTCACGGGCAATCCGCTGGCCGAGCAGCCCGAGGTCGTGGCCGCCATGGCCCGACGATTCAACACCACGCCGGAGCAACTGCGCAGCAATCTCCGCCGCCAGTGCCTTGTGCCGACCCGCGGCGGCCACCTGGCCAACTCCACCGGCACGGCCGTCGGCCTGATTTTCGAGTCGCCCGAGATCGTCATCGTCGCCCTGCCCGGCCCGCCGGGCGAGTTGCAGCCGATGGTCCGCGAGCAGCTTTCCCCGTACCTCCAGCGCCGCTTCGGCGTCCGCCCGCCGGGCCCGTCTATCACGCTGCGGTTCGTGGGCCTGGGCCAGTCGCAGATCGACGCGACCATCAAGGAGCATCTCGCCCTCGATCCGGACATCATCACCGGCTCGCAATTCCAGGGCGGCCGCGTGGACTTCACCTTCTGTCTGCCGCGGGACACGCCCCAATCCCGCGCCCGCCTGGCCAAACTGCGGTCCGCCATCCACGAGCGCCTCGACGAGTACATCTACGCCGACGACGACACCACCCTCGAACAGCATGTGCTCGGCCTGCTCGATGCCCGCGGCCAGACGCTGGCCATCGCCGAGACCGGCTCGGCCGGGGCCCTGACGGCCGCCCTCAGCGCCGCCCCCAACGCCGCCGTCCTGCGGGGCGCCCTGGTCGGGCCGACGCTCGACAGCCTGGCTGCCATTGACCTGCGCGGCGACTCAGCCGCACCCACGGCCCCGGGGCTGGCCGAGACCCTCGCTCGCACGGCCAGGACGGACTGGGCCCTCGTCACCGGCGAGGTCCGCGGGTCCGCCGACGGCCGGGCGGTCATCCCCATAGCCCTGCGGGACCCCTCCGGGCGGATGCAGACGCACGAACTGCCCGCCCCGGCGGCGCCCGCCGCCTACGACCGCCTGACCACGCAACTGCTCGACCACCTCCGCCGCCGCCTCAAGCAGGCGCCGTGAGGCGTTGGAACCGTGAGGGTATCTTTTTTTTCACTTTGCCCGCTTTTTCCCTTGAACAATTATGGGCATATGCTCATAATAAGATAGACGAAGGGCATCTGGACACCGGCCCGCGGCCGCTGGCGGTATGCAGATACCCTCAAGGCGGTCTTGCCATTGCTGGAGAAGCCGAATGTTCATGTATCTTGACTGTGTGCCCTGTCTGCTGCGGCAGACACTGTCGGCTGTGCGAATGGCCGGCGACGACCCATCGGTCCAACACGAGGTCGTCAGGCAGGTGCTGCATATCCTGGCCGAAACGGATTTCACCCGCCGCACCCCGCCCGATATGGCTCAATGGACACACCGTCTCATCCGGGAGCTGACCGGCCAGGGCGATCCCTACCGGCACATCAAGCAATGCAGCAACGAGGTCGCCCTCAGCATGTTACCGGCCCTTGAGCGGCGAATCGGCCAATCCGGCGACCCCTTTGCGGCCGCTGTCCGGGTGGCCCTGGCGGGCAATATCATCGACTTCGGCGCCAACCACGAGACGGACGTCTCACTCAAGGGCATTGAAACGGTGGTCGAGCAGGCCTTCGCCGCCCCGCTGAACAGCCTTGCACTGGAGAGCCTGCGGGCCGCCGCATCCTCGGCCGAGTCTATACTCTACATCTGCGACAACGCCGGCGAGATTGCCTTCGACCGGCTGCTTATCGAACAGTTGGGGCCGCATAAGGTAACCGCCGCCGTTCGCGGCGGGCCCATCATCAACGACGCCACCCTGGAAGACGCCGTGGCTGTGGGGCTGGCCGGCCTGACGACGGTCATTTCCACCGGAGACGACCTGCCCGGCGTCATCGTCAGCCAGTGCAATGAGCCCTTCCAGAACATCTTCCACGGGGCGGACCTCGTCATCGCCAAGGGCCAGGGCAACTTCGAGACCCTCAGCGACATCCCCCGAAACATCTTCTTCCTGCTTAAAGCCAAGTGCACCGTTGCCGCCGAGCGGATCGGCTGCGAGCAGGGCGACTACATCATCCTTGAATCAACCCGGATGGACGACGAGCGACCACAGGACGCCCCCGATCCAGATGGGACAGTCAATCACCAACTTCTTTGATAGGAGGTACGACAATGCCAGGTGGAGACGGAACAGGCCCATTAGGTTATGGCCCCATGACAGGACGTGGCGCAGGGTACTGCGCCGGATACGGCGCACCCGGCGCCTTTGGCCCGCTTGGGCGAGGCCGTGGACGAGGACGAGGACGAGGGTTGCGTTTCGGCCCGGTGGCCTACCACGGGCCGGGGGCAGCGCCGTTGCCCGGAGAACAGGAACTGCAGATGCTCCGTGACCAGGCCCAGCAGATGCAGCAGAGCCTGGAGGGCATCAACCGGCGCATATCCCAGTTGGAGCAGCACGAATAGTCCACACCTGAGCGCTCGCGAGCCGGGCGGCCAAGCCCGGCTTGCGGGCCTCTACAGGAGACGCATTATGAGAGTCGTTGTCACTGCGCAACAACCGCATCTGGACAGCCCCGTCGAC
>DSDB01000316.1 GCA_011057845.1 Phycisphaerales bacterium
GGCCTTGAATGGAATGGTCTGCCATTCTTCGGGATTAGACTTGCTCTCGGACGATCCGGGCGCCGATGGGATTCAGTTTCTCTTCGAGATGCTCATAGCCGCGGTCGATGTGGTAGACGCGGTTGATGGTGGTGACGCCTTCGGCCGCCAGCGCCGCGATCACCAGGGCCGCCGACGCCCGCAGGTCCGAGGCCATCACCGGGGCCGCCCGCAGCCGGTCGACGCCAGTGACAATAACGGTGTGGCCTTCCTTGCGGAGATTCGCGGCCATGCGGTTCAGTTCCGCCACGTGCATGAAACGGTCGGGGAAGATCTTCTCGATGACGACGCTCATGCCGCGGCCCAGGGCCAGCAGGGCCATGAACTGCGCCTGAAGGTCCGTGGGAAAACCGGGATACGGTTGTGTCGTGATGTCGGTCGGCAGGATCGGACCTTTGTGCACGACCACACACCCGCCGTTGGCGGCCTCGACCGTCACGCCGATGTTTCGCAACTTGTCAACGACCGCCATGAGATGGCCGAGCGCCACGTTCTCCAGCGTGATACAACCCTGGGTGGCCGCCGCCGCGGCCATGAAGGTCCCCGCCTCGATCCGGTCCGGGATCACCTCGAAGTCCACGGGATGCAGCTCGGCCACACCCTCGATGGTCAGCCGGGGCGAGCCAATCCCCTTGATGCGGGCCCCCATCGCCACCAGGCACTCGGCCAGGTTGGTGACTTCCGGTTCGCAGGCCGCCGACTCGATGACGGTGGTCCCCCTGGCCAGTGTCGCCGCCATAAGGATGTTCGCCGTGCCCAACACCGTCGAGCCGAAGGGACCGCCGAGGAATATCTCGGCCCCTTTGAGGCCCTTGGGCGCTTCGGCGACGACATAGCCGTTCTCCAGCCGAATCTCGGCGCCAAGCTCGTGCAGACCCCGCAGGTGGATGTCGATGGGTCGAAACCCGATGGAGCAACCGCCCGGCATGGACACCTGCGCCCGGCGGCAGCGGGCCAGCAGCGGCCCGAGAATACAGATACCCGCCCGCATCTTGCGGACGATGTCATAATCGCCCACGGGATTATCCACGACCGTCGAGTCGATGGTCAGTGGGCCGTCGTCCCCGCGAGCGACAACACAGCCCAGATCGCTCAGCAGTTCCCCGCATACCGTGATATCCGACAACTGAGGGACGCAGCGCAGCGTGGTCTTGCCGGGGGCCAGCAGCGTCGCCGCCATGATGGGCAGGGCGGCATTCTTGGAGCCGTTGACGCGGAGAGTCCCCGACAGGCGGGTCGGTCCTTCGATCTGGAATACGTCCATGCGCTATTTTCCTTGAAAAGACGCCGCCGCGGCGCCATACTCGGCGGTCCATCGGCGGACCTCGGATAGTCTACTGCCGATGGGGCAACGATGCAAGGGCCGATGCGGCGACCGACCGACAACGGACGGGGGCGATTTGGGCTACAGGCGTATGGACGATGAGTGAAGCCGAAGCGGTTGAGACGACGGCGCAGGGCTTGCACTGGATGCACGGGGTGTATCTGGCGGGCCTGGTCCTGATGGGGGTCTGGGTGCTTCGGACCGGCTGGGGGCGCCGGGCACTGGCCAACGCCAGACGCCGACGCAACGTCCTGCCGCCGCCGGCGCTAATGGCCGTGATGCTGGGCTGGCTGGTCGGCACCAGCGGGGCCGCGGCCGCGGCCGACTGGCTGTTCGCCGGGGCCGCCCCGTGGCGGCTGGCCCTCTACCGTAACGTGGCCTATCTGGTCGTGGCGGGCAGCATCAGTGCGTCGGCCATTATCCTGGCGTGGTGCTACTTCGGCAGGCGGCTAAGGGGCTTCGGGCTGAACTACCGGATGGTCCACCGCGACGCCGCGGCCGCGGCCGTATACCTGCTGGCCATCTGGCCGCTGTTGTCGGTCTCGGTGATTCTGACGCCCGGATTGGGCCGGCTTATCGAGGGTCCGGACTTCAAGATGCCGCGGCATGAGCAGCTTGAGCTGCTCGAGACCCATCCGGTGGCCGCGTTGCGCGTGTCTATATTCCTGGTCGGGGCCGTGGCGGCGCCGGTGCTGGAGGAATTGCTGTTCCGCGGGCTGTTCCAGACCATGCTGAGGGACCGGCTGCGAAACGCCTGGGCCGCGATATGCCTGACGGCCGGAGTCTTCGCCGTGGTGCATCCGGACGTCGCCCACTGGCCGACGCTCTTCATTCTGGCGGTATGTCTGGGCTATGCCTATGAGAAGAGCGGATCGCTGCTTCGCCCCATCTTCATCCATGCCCTGTTTAACGGAATATCCGTCGTGTCGGTGTTGCTGGGCGGCTGATAGCCGGTGCGACTCGTAGACCGTCATGGTTATCTCCAGCACCGCCGCGGCCGCTGGGGCAAAACACTGGCCACGAAAGGGGGAGCATGGTAGGGTGGTGTATCGAGCCCAGGGGCGCGCGTGTCGCCCGCGGCAATCCGGATGGACTCTTGTCAAAGGAGGCTGAGCATGAGTGCGGCAATGAACAGGCGGCAGTTTCTCGTCCTCGGTGCGGTCGCGGTCCTGATCGGTTCGTGCGCGAAGACCGAGCCCGGCCCCGACGTCCGGGACAAGGGGCTCCGGATCGTGTTTATCGCCGCCGACCCCAGCCATGGACAAGGCCATCACGATTGGGATCAGGATGCGAGGTTTGTCCGTCAGTGCCTGCTCGGCGCCGCCAACATTCAGCCGCCGATAGTCGATATCTACGACCACGGCTGGCCGCCGAAGGACTCCGACCTCGACGGGGCCGACGCCATCGTATTCTTCA
>DSDB01000628.1 GCA_011057845.1 Phycisphaerales bacterium
CGTCATCCTCCTCGACGAGGTCGAAAAGGCCCATCCCGACGTCTTCAACATCATGCTCCAGGTCTTCGATGACGGCCGACTCACCGACGGCAAGGGCCGCACCGTCAACTTCACCAACACCGTCATCATCATGACCAGCAACATCGCCGGCCGCGAAATCCAGCAGCTCACCGAACAGTCCGGCGCCGAATGGGAGATCGAGGCCCACGTCAAGGACGCCCTCAAACAGATCTTCAAGCCCGAATTCCTCAACCGCATCGACGAGGTCGTCATCTTCCATACCCTCAGCCGCGACCACCTGCGCCGGATCGTCGATATCCAGCTCTCCGACCTCGCCCGCCGACTCACTGAACAGAAAATCACCCTCGAGTTCACCGACGCCGCCCGTGACCAGATCATGGACGAGGGCTACGACCCCGCCTACGGCGCCAGACCCCTCAAACGCGCCATCCAGCAGCGACTCGAAAACCCCCTCGCCATGCACCTCCTCGAAGGTGCCTTCGCCCCAGGTGACACCGTCCACATCGACGCCGCCCAAAAAACCTTCACCTTCTCCAAAAAACCAGCATAAACCCACCCGAAATGAAGTTGCATCCGTATGACGCGAAGCGTCCCTTGTCATGCTGAGCGAAGCGAAGCATCTGGGCCCCGCATGGACGAAGACGCCCGTTACGCCGTTGGCGTCAACACCGTGCGATGTTGTCTCAGGCGTCTGAAGCCATAGCCGTAAAACCCCAAAACCAGCGTCCATTGTGTCACTCGCACGGTTCTGGGCTTTGAATCAAAACTCGCTATGGCCCCCACTCCAGCCCCATCAGGCTCAAATCCTTCAAGTCCACCACGCCATCGCGATTCACATCGGCCGTCTGAGGCGTCTTGTCGCTGAGCCACCGCATCACGAGCCGCGCAATATCCGGCCACCCAGTGACATCATCGCCATCCAGGTCCGTCGCGCTGCCCGCCTGCGACAGCGACATGCTCGCCTGACCCGTCCCGCCGAACGCCCCCATGTTGATCCGCTTGCCGTGCGGCCACAACTCCGCCGTCCAGTCCGAATTCGGGTCCCCCGCATCAATACACGGACTGGTCACCGCGTCGGTCGTCCATCGCCCCTCGTCCGCCAACCACCTTCCCGCCTGGCTCTTCAAGTGATAGTCGCGCCCGGCCGCGTCCGCGAACAGCGGGTCCGCATCGATATTGCCCGGCCCCCAGTCCACCGTCGAATTCGCCGACACCGACATCCGGCCCTGCCCGCCGATGATATCGCTGTACCGCACCGCCAGGTGCGAGCCGCGGTCGCCCGTATAGGGGCTGTCCTGCAACTCAAACGACGTCGTGCAATTCCAGACAATGCCATTGACCATCGTCGCCCGGCCGCTGCCCGGATACAGGCAATACTCCGGCCCCCACCGACCCGTATGATCGAAGAACCGCACCCCCCGCCCGCAGTTGACGATGGTATTGTTCACGAGCAGCGCATCGCACTGGTTCTGCACCGCGATCCCGGCGCTGCTGCAGTTGAAAATGACGTTGTTGATCAGGACGGGATAGCACTTGTCCCGCAGCACGATCCCGTGATCATCGCAGCCGCCGACAATGTTCCCGATAATGATCGCCGAACACCGCGTCGGGTTGATCATGTCGTCATGACTGGGATTCAGCAGCAGGTTGTTGCGAATCAGCGGCGGCGGCGTACTCTCGCCGTACAGGTCGATATCGTCGTTGTCCCCGTGATGGTCCGTGAAATAGCATCCCTCCACCAGCACATACGAATACCGCGTATGAATCCCCTGCCCGATGGAGATAAACTCGCAGTCCCAAATATGCGCCGTCGCATCCCCCGGATGGTCCGGATCATCCGAAATAATCGCAATCGCGTCCCCTTCCCCGCCCGCGCTCGGCAGATTCTGAAACACGCACCCCTCCATATCCACATGACAGGCCACCGCGACAACCGCCTCCGTATAATTCCGCGACGGCGGGATGCGGTTCGGATCGCACTGCGCCTGTCCATAGTCCGGATAATACACCTTGTGGTCGCCCGCGCTGTCGGCGTACTCAATCGTGCAGTGCCGCAGCACGCTGTCGGCGGCCCCGACGAACAGAATCTGCTTCCAGGCTGCCCCGGCCGCCGACCGCGTAAACCGTATCGGCGACTCCCGCGTCCCCTCGGCCAGCAGCCGCCCCTCGACGCGAATTCGCGCCCCCTGGTCCATCGAGACCACCGTCCCGGGCTCGATCCGCAGCGTCGCGCCCGGCCGCACGATCACCGTCCCCTCGTTCAGATACGCCCCGCTCCAGGTCGTATCCGCCGTCAATTCCACCACCACCGGCCCGGCCGTCCACCGAAGCGCCGGCTTGAGCGAGAAATCCGTGCTGCCGGTCGACTGGTTGTGCCCCTCAACCGCCAGCACGTTCAGCCCCGGACCGAACACATCGGCGGCGAGCCCCAACTCAATAACAACCGGCGTGCCCGCCTCATGCGAAGACGCCGTGCTCAAATACGTCGCCGGATCATCCGCCACCCCCCGCCGCGCAACCTCATCCCCATTGATATACGCCACAAACCCATCATCGTAATCCACCACCAACTGCACCGCCGCACCGGCCGCAACCGAGTCGGCCGTGAACGTCTTACGGATATAGACCGTCAGGTAGTTGCCCTCCATATCCGTCAACACCGTCGCATCATCGTCATCCCCGTACCCGAACCCGCTCGGCCCGGTCTCCCACGCTGAATCATCGAAATCCACCGCCCGCCACGCATCCCCC
>DSDB01000237.1 GCA_011057845.1 Phycisphaerales bacterium
CCTCTTCGTGCTCATGGGCTCGATCCTCGAACGGGTCGGAGCAGGGCGTTTTTTCAATGAGATGGCCCTTTCACTGCTGGGGCGTTTCAAAGGCGGGCCCGCCAAGGCCGCCATCGTCTCCAGCGGCCTGACCGGTATGGCCTCCGGTTCCAGTATCGCCAACGTCGTGACCACGGGAACCTTCACCATCCCGCTGATGAAGAAGGCCGGTTATCCCCCGGCGACGGCCGCCGCCACGGAAGTGGCCGCCAGCACCAACGGCCAGCTCATGCCGCCCATCATGGGGGCGGCCGCCTTCATCATCGCCGAATACGTCGGCATCTCCTATATCGCCGTGGTCAAGGCCGCCCTCGTTCCCGCATTGGTCTCCTATGTGGCGCTGTTCTATATCGCCCACCTCGAAGCCGGCAAGCTCAATATGCAGCCGCTGCCCAAGGAAGACATTCCCGCCTTCGTTGGCGTCCTCGCGAGGGGATTCCACTTTCTCCTGCCCATCGGTGTGTTGCTGTACGAACTCGTCATTAAACGCCACAGTCCCAAGCTCGCGGCCTTCAACGCGATCGTGGTTCTCGTGGCGGTGGTCCTGACCCGGGATATGCTCGCCGCGCGCCGCCGCGGCATCTCCGTGCCGCGGGCCGCTGCCGCCGGGATTGTCTCGGTCGCCAACGGCATGGTCGCCGGCGCCAGGAACATGCTGGCCGTTGCGCTGGCCACCGCGACGGCAGGCATCGTCGTGGGCGTCGTGGCGATGGGCATCGGCAGCATGGTCGTGGAGATCGTCGAGACGGCCGCGGCCGGCAATATCTTCCTGCTGCTGTTCATCACGGCGGCCGCCAGCCTCGTTCTCGGCATGGGCTTGCCCACCACGGCCAACTACGTCGTCATGGCTTCCGTCACCGTCCCCGTCATCGTCCACCTGAGCGCCCGCTTTGAGGGCCCGCCCATTGCCCCTATCGCCGCTCACCTGTTCTGCTTTTACTTCGGCATCCTCGCCGACGACACGCCGCCGGTGGGCCTGGCCGCTTACGCCGCCGCCGCCATCGCCGGCTCCAACCCGATCCGGACGGGACTCAAGGGCTTCTCCTACGACCTGCGAACCGCCGTGATCCCCTTCATGTTTGTCTTCAACGCCGAGCTGCTGCTCAACGGCGTCCACTCCTTTGCCCAGGGCCTGCTCGTCTTCCTCATGGCCGCCGCCGGGGCCTGTGCCTTTGCCAGCGCCGTCCAGGGCTGGTGCCTGGTTCGCAACAGGTGGTATGAGATTCCGCTGTTCCTTGCCGCCGCCTTCATTCTCTTCTGCCCGGCCGCTCTCACGCGACTGCTGGATCTCGACCCCGCTGGCCGCTACTTCATGTATCTGCCGGGACTGGCCCTCTACGGCCTGCCCATCCTGCTCCAGAGGTTTCGTGTCCGAACCGCCGGCGCCGCCCGCCGGTCATCCCGCATACGCACATGAACATCACCCCGTCTGATATGCTATAATCGCCGACGCCTATGAGATCACGGACAGTAACATACACCCTGAGCCTGTTGGTATGTGCGGCCTCCGGGGCAGCTTCGGACTTGCGGATGCTGGAGTTGACGGGCGACCTGCGGGTCCATGATCCGGCCATTATTCGGCAGGATCAGACCTTCTACATCTTCTCCACCGGCCAGTCCCGGCGTGACGGCGGCGTCATCCCGATCCGGTGCTCGCAGGACCTCTACAACTGGTCCCTGTGCGGCCACGTCTTTGACCGCCTGCCGCAATGGGCGCTGGACGAGATTCCCGCCGCGCGGAGCGCCTGGGCCCCGGATATCTCGTTCTTTAACGGCCGCTACCACCTCTACTACTCGGTTTCCACGTTCGGCCGCAACGACTCGGCCATCGGCCTGGCGACGAACGCCACTCTGGATGTCAACAGCCCGGACTACCGGTGGCAGGACCACGGCCTGGTGGTTCGCTCCCGTCCCGGCCGCGACAACTGGAACGCCATCGACGGCCACATTGTCATCGAAGACGCCGACCATGTGTGGCTCTGCTGGGGCAGTTTCTGGAGCGGTATCAAGATGCGCCGTATCGATCCGCAGACCGGCAAGCTCACGCAGGCCGATACGACACTGCACAGCCTTGCCGCCCGGCCCCGCAAGGATCCCCTCCGCCCTCAGCCGGGCGACAACGCCGTCGAGGCCCCGTTCATTATCCGCCGCCGGGACCACTGGTATCTGTTCGTCTCGTTTGACCTGTGTTGCCGCGGCGTCAACAGCACCTACAACATCGTCGTCGGCCGCGCGGATCGCGTGACAGGTCCTTATATCGACAAGGCGGATGAACCCATGCTCCAGGGCGGCGGGACGGTCGTTCTGGAGGCCACCACCGCGAACTGGCGAGGCCCCGGCCATCCGGCCCTGCTGCGAGAGGCCGGCGGCGACTATCTTGTCTTCCACGCCTACCACGGTGTCACCGGCCGCTCGGAACTGAAGATCGCCGCCATCGAATGGCTCGATGGCTGGCCCCATGTAGCCCCTTTGCCTTGAATGGCCCAAGACTACAGTTTCTTGACACCAAAGGTCAGCAGTTCGTACTCGATCTCAAACCGCAGCTTGTGCTCCGATTCCTGCTGGGCCAGCTGCATGTAGAACTCATGGGCCTGGGCCTCTCGCTGGATCGCCAACTCCAGCACATCCTCGACCGACCTGAAAACGTATGTTCCCATTGCATGACTCCTTCGCCGGAGCCGGGTTCAACCGGCCGAGTCCTTCCGACTATGCTGAACGCTTCCATCCTCGC
>DSDB01000175.1 GCA_011057845.1 Phycisphaerales bacterium
GGGCCTTCATGTCGATCCAGCGGTGCAACTCGATCTGCCGCCGGACCGTCTGGCCGCCAGCGACCTGGACGGTTTCGATGATGGGCCGATACTCAGTCCCTCGTTCAATGCGGATGGACACCTGCCCGACCGCAACGTCCAGCCTGGCCCGGCCCATGCACGCAAACCACTTGTCCGGCCCGATAGGCACAACCACAGCCCCGGCCGGTACACGGTCTACGCCCTGCGCATCGCGAACGCGCACCCGCGCCGGTGCGACCGCCCCAGCCTCAGCCACGGACACCTCCAGCACTCCCATCTCCGCCGCCCCAAGACCATGACCCATACCCAACACCGCCATCGTCACGACACCCAGAACCAACCGTCCCATGCCACAACCTCCAACGCCCGTCTCAAGGCCGTCGGCGGCCCGTTCGATTGCGGCCTGTCCGCCATTTGCGGCCTCGAGCCCGTCCGCTACCAATACCTCAAGGATAACCCCCTCGGCCTGCCCTGCGACATCGACCGCGTCGGCGTCGTCGCCCAGGACCTCCTTGATGTATTGCCCGACGCCGTTGTCGGAGGCGAAGACGGCTACCTCAGGGTCAACCACGACGCCATCCTATTCACCCTCGTCAATGCCGTCAGGCAACTCAAGGCCCAGAACGACGCCCTCACCGCCCGCCTCGACGAGATCCAGATCACGATTCAATAGCGTCACGGCGACGACCTGGTGGGTGCAAAAAAACCGACGGTCGGGCCTGGCCCCCGTCTAACCGCCATTAGCCCGCCAGGTCACCGACCGTCGAGAATTTCACGCGGTCTTCTTTTTGCTCGCGGCCTCGGCCGGGGCCTTGGATTCGGTCTTGGTCGAATCGGCTTTGGCCTCGGTCTTGGCCGGACTATCGCCCTTTTTCGCGTCGGCGGGCTTGCCGCCGTCCTTGGCCTGCTTCTCGCCGGCCTTGTAGCTTTCGCTGCGATAGTCGGTCTGATAGAACCCGCTGCCCTTGAAGATCACGCCGGCGCCGGTTCCGATCAGGCGTCTAAGCCCATTCTTACCACATTGGGGGCACTTACGCAAGGCCCGATCCCTGATGGACTGAAAAATTTCCAGCTCGTGGCCGCAGTTCTCGCATCGGTATTCATACGTCGGCATGGTGCTGCTCCGAATCGCTCTTATTGGCCTGATTACCGCCGTCGGCGGGCTCCTGGGGCTGCTGCGTCTTTGCATCGGACGGCCCGGGCGATGCGCCGGCGCCCTGCGCCGGTTCGGCCGATCCGGGTTCGGACGGGGCCACCGGCGACTCGAGCTTGTTGACGATGACCTTGCTGGGGCGAATCACGCGGCCGTGGAGCAGGTAGCCCTTCTGGAACTCCTCCAGGACCATGCCGTCCGGCTGGTCCGCGTCGCTGCGGCGCATCATGGCCTCATGCCGGGCCGGGTCGAATGGTTCGCCCTTGGCGGCCGATTGCTCGACCCCGTGGCCCCGCAGGACGCCCAGCATCTGGTCGTAGATAATTGCTATGCCCTTGAGTACGGCCGCGACGTTCTCAGCCTTGTCCGCCTGGCCGAGGGTGTGCTCGAAGTTGTCCAGCACCGGCAGAATGGAGCGGATGATCTGCTCTTTCTCCCAGGCCACCGTGTCCGCGACCTGTTTGGGGATGCGCTTCTGGTAGTTGGCGTAGTCGGCGCTGACCCGCTGCAACTGGGCGAAGATCTCGTCCTTCTCCTTCGAGAGGGTCTGGGCCTGCGCCGAGAGCGTCTCGGCCCGGCTGCGAAGCTCGGCCAGTTCGGCCTGGAGCTGCTCGGCGGACTTGACCTCGATCTTCACGTCCTGGTCCTTCGGTTTGTCCTTGCCCTTTTTCGACATCATCACGAACCCCCAAACTGCTTCTTGAGTTTCTCAAAAAAGCTCGCTGACTTCGGCGACACACGCTTGTTCTCGGTCTTGGCGAACTCACGGAGCAGGTCTTCCTGTTTTTCGTTGAGCCGGCTGGGCGTCTCGACCGTGACCTGGACCAGTTGATCGCCGCGACGGTGCGTCCGTATGTCGGGCAGCCCCTGGCCGCGGATGCGAAAGACGCTGCCGTACTGCGTGCCGGCGGGTATCTTCAATTGCTGGGTCCCGTCGAGCGTCGGCACGTCGATGGTGACGCCCAGGGCCGCCTGCGTGAAGCTGATGGGAACAACGGCGATCAGGTCGTTGCCGTTGCGTTCGAGGTACTCGTGGGGCTTGACGCGGACGTAGCAGAACAGATCGCCGCGGGGTCCGCCGTTGCGTCCGGGTTCGCCCTCGCCGGCGACGCGGATGCCCTGGCCTTCATGAACACCGGCCGGGACCTTGATGCTCACGAGGCGCTTCTTCGGCACCCGACCGGAACCCCGGCATTTGGAGCAGGGATGGGTAATCACCTGGCCCGTGCCCTGGCATTGCGGACAGGTCGAGACCATCTGGAAGAAACCCCCGCCGCGGGCGACCTGGCCGTTGCCCCGGCAGGTCGGGCACGTTGCGGGCTTGCTGCCTTTGGCGCTGCCGGAGCCCATGCATTCCCCACAGAGGTCCTGGCGCGAGAATTCGATAGTCTTCTCGGCGCCGGCGGCGATGTCTTCGAGGGTCAGTTCGACGTTCGTCTCAAGGTCGTAACCCCGCGACGGGCCCGACCGCCCGGCCGACCGCCGTCCGCGACCGCCCCCGAACATGCCGCCGAACAGGTCGTCCAGGCCGAACATACTGAAGATGTCGTCCACGTTCATGCGGGAAAAGTCGTGCATCCCCGCGCCC
>DSDB01000032.1 GCA_011057845.1 Phycisphaerales bacterium
CGACACGGTGCAACTGTTCGCTGCATGCGACCCACTGGTCGGGTGTCTGTGCACTGGCGATAGGCGGCTCGACAGCCTCCAGACTCACCCGGTGCGTCGGCCGCGTCGCCCTTGCTATGTTGCGCGTGCGGTTTAGAACGCTGATCGCCAGCCGCAGGAGATCCGTTCTGTACTTCTCATAGATCCGGCGCAGGGCCTCCCCATCGCCCCTCTTGAATCGCCAGAGTAAGAGCCTGTCTTCTACCATCGACGCCCTGCAAGACAACCCAGGAACCGGTTCTCTACTGAAGATACACCGATGCGGCCTTTTTCGTCTAAAACTATTGCGCCAGGGCAACGGCGGAGGCGATGGCGAATTGGGCGGTATGGGTGATGCTGACTGAGATTTGCACGATGCCCAGGGATTCGGCGATCTTGCGGACCTCGCCGGAGAGGTTCACCAGCGGCTGGCCGGCGGGGTTATTGACGATCTCAATGTCGGTCCAGGCAATTTTACCGCGCCAGCCCGTGCCCACGAGCTTGAGGATCGCCTCCTTGGCGGCGAACCGCCCAGCCAGCTTCTCGTAGGTGTTCCTGCTGGCCTCGGCATACCGCTGCTCGGCGGGGGTAAAGACCCGGTCCAGGAAGCGGGATCCGTGCCGCTGGGCCATCTGCTCGATCCGCGGGAAGTCCACCAGGTCTATGCCGTGTGCGATCAGGGTCATGGCTGCGCAGCGCCCACGGGCTCGTGCTTGAGCACGGCCTCTTCAGGTCGGTTGCTGATCTCGTGAATCTTCGCAAGACAGAAGTTGACGAAGTCCTCGCGGACGCCCTTCTGCGCCTGTTCGTTCAGTTGCTCGTGGAGTCGTTCCAGCGTCTGGCGTTGCCGCTCGGCGAAAATCATGTTCTTGACGATGTCCTGGACCTCAACGAACGGCTTGGCGCCGCCCGTCTGCCTGCTGTGCAGCTTCAGAATAAAGAAATGCCCAAGCGTCTCGATGGGCCCGACGACCTCGCCGGACTCAAGGGTCTGGGCGCTTTCGACAAGAATGTCGTAAGGCGCCACAAGCGATTCCGGCGACAGGGCCCGCCACTTGCCCCCGAAGATCGCCATCGCGTCGTGGGAATGTTCCCTCGCCAGTTGTGCGAAGTCTTCGCCGGCGCCCAGACGCCGCACAAGGCGGTCGGCAAGCTGCTTGGCCTCGGCCAGGCGGTCCACGTTGGGGTCCTCTATTTCGAGCTTGTTGGGCTGGATGTCGATGAGGCTGAACTCCAGAACTGGATTTACGCTGAAGTGCGTGTCCTTGATCTGCTCGTACTTGGCGAGCATCTGGCGATAGGTGATAGGCTGGTCGGTGGGCATTTGCGAGCCGACATACTCGTTGACCAGCAGGGCCCGCTTGCGGAGTTCCTTAAACCGCTTGCGGTCGATGCCCATCTCCCGCAGCGCGTCGTCGGCCTTGGCGTCATCGCCGCCGAAACTGACGATGAAATTGCGAAGCTCCGACTCGGCCGCCTTGTCCAGGGCCTCATCGATGGTCTCGCCCCGCTTGTCCCTGGCCAGTTGGTAGATCAGGGCATCGGTAATGCGGGTCGCCAGCAACTCCTCCAGGTCGCCCCGGGCGCGGGCCTTGAACTGCTCGAGGCCGGCGCCGCGGGCCAGGGGTTTGAGCTGGGTCAGGGCCGACACCGACGCCTGGCCGTACTCGACGGGCCACTTGATGATTTCGTCGCTGGTGATGGTCTCGCCGCCGATGACCAGGGCCATGCCGCCGGCTGCTTCGATGAGATCGATCTTCTGCTGGGTGATGGCGATCTTCTCGAAGTCCTTTTGAGTCAGCCGTGTGGATTTCTCACTGTCACAGCCCGTCAGCGCCATCACGATCACAACGGCCATCGCCGCCGCATGGGCCATCCATACTCGGAAGTGCATCGGGTGTCTTCTCAATTCGGTTTCCTTTTGCTAGTGCCCGCCGGACGAGTCCGCAACGCCGGGATCGCCCGCCAGGCCGATGGCCTCGGCGGCGTCACGCATCCCCAGGATCGTCTCGGTGATAAGGTCGTTGAGGTCCATGCCCAGCATCTCGGCGCCCCTGGCGATAACATCGCGGTTGGCGCCGGCGGCGAAGGCCTTGTCCTTCCATTTCTTCCTGACGGACTTGGCGGCCATATCCAGGACGCTTCGGCTCGGCCGCACTAACGCCGTCGCTGCGACCAACCCCACCAGCTCATCGGCCGCATAGAGCGTCTTCTCCAGGTCGCTTACCGGCTCAACATCGGTACAGATGCCCCATCCATGCGAGACGACCGCCCTGATGTATTCTCCCGGCCAGCCCTCGGCCGTCAGGATTTCCTGCGTCTTGGCGCAGTGCTGCTGGGGGAACTGCTCGTAGTCGAGGTCGTGAATCAGTCCTATAATACCCCACTTCTCTTCGTCCCGGCCGCATTTCCGCGCAAAGTGCCGCATAACGGCCTCGACGGCGTAGGCGTGCCGTAGCAAGCTTTCGCTCTGGTTGAAGCGTCGGAGCAGGTGGAGGGCCTGCTGTCGGGTTGGTGTGTTTTCACTCATCGTAGTGCATCGCTGCGAACGTGTCGGGGGCGAAACGCTCACGATCCGAAGGCAAGATGCCTTCGGTACGGACCGCGATTCAGTGTAAGCTCGCCGCCGCTGAAACACAACCCGTATTTGGGGGTCGTCAGGGGTAGACGCGCCCCAGGTACTCAACGACGGCCCTCTTGAGTTCGAGCGGCTCGATGGGGCCGACCTTGCGGTAGATGACC
>DSDB01000674.1 GCA_011057845.1 Phycisphaerales bacterium
CCGGAATCTCCAGGTTCACCTCCGTCACGTTCCACCGATCCGCGGTCACGTCGTACAGCGCACTGAGAACAAACCCGTTGACCGTAATCTCCTTCAACTGTGGCCGCAGCGTCAGCAGGCTCATCAGACTGAATCTTGCCCGAACGGACCTTGCCCGCAAGATGGTATTGTCGTATGCCGTCCGGGTAAACGGCGAGACCCGAAGCCCGCGGATCCGCACCGTCCCGTTGATATTCAGAGTTACATCCTTGGCCTCGATCCGCGTATTCGTGATCTCGCCGATCTGCGCCAGCGCGATCTCCGGCAATATCCGCGGCGCCCAGATCCTCGCCGCCAGAATCGCCCCAAGCACCACGGCCGCCCGGATCAGCCACCGCACCCGCCGCCGCCGGGCCAACGGATCAACCACCCGCCGCCTCGGGCCATCCTTCGAGACCATCTTCTTCGTCGATCCGGTCACACTCCTACCTTCGTTTGCGTCCTATGGCCTTGTCCGCGATATCCGTCCGCCAATACGCCCCCTCAAAAGCAATCTTCCCCACCGCCTCGTATGCCCGCGCCTTGGCCGCCGCGATATCCGTCCCCACCGCCGTCACGCCCAGCACCCGCCCGCCGTTGCTGACCACCTGCCCATCCCGGGTCGCCGTGCCCGCATGAAACACCATCACATCCTCCATCGCCCCGGCCGCCTCCAGACCGGTAATCACCTTGCCCTTCTCATAGTCGCCCGGATACCCCCCGGACGCCATCACCACGCACACCGCCGGCCGCGGGTCCCACCGCAGCGTTACCCCATCCAGCTTGCCCTCGCACACCGCCAGACACACCTCCAGCAGGTCGCTCTTGAGCCGCATCAGAATCGGCTGCGTCTCGGGGTCGCCGAACCGCACGTTGAACTCCAGCACACGCGGCCCGCCGCTGGTCATCATCAGCCCCGCGTACAGCACCCCCTTGTAAGGCGTCCCAAGCCGGTTCATCGCATCGACCACCGGCACCAGAATCTCCCGCGAAATCTGGCTCATCAGCTTATCCGTCACCACCGGCGCCGGGCTGTACGCCCCCATCCCCCCCGTGTTCGGCCCGGTATCGCCGTCCCCGATGGGCTTGTGGTCCTGCGCCGACTCCATCATGTAAATGTTGTGCCCATCCACGAACGCCAGGATCGACGCCTCCTCGCCCAGCAGCTTGTCCTCGACGATCAACTTCGCCCCCGCCTCGCCGAATATCCTGTCGCACATGATCTGCTCGGCGATATTGATCCCCTCGGCCGGGTCGTCGCAGACGTACACCCCCTTGCCCTTGGCCAGCCCGGCCGCCTTGATCACCACCGCCTCATCCCGGCTGGCGATAAACGCCTTGGCGTCGGCGAAATGCTCGAAGACCCGCCCCTCCGCCGTCGAAACCGCGCACGACCGCATCAACTGCTTGGCAAACCCCTTGTCCGCCTCCAACTGTGCCGCCGCCCCGCACGGCCCGAACGCCTTGATCCCTGCCTTCTCGAAGGCATCGACCGCCCCGGCCGCCAGCGGGTCCTCCGGCCCCACGATCGCCAGGCCCACCCGGTTCTCCTTCGCAAACTCCAGCAGCTTCTCGATGTCCGAATCCCCGATATCCACGTTCTGCCCGCACGCCGCCGTCCCCGCATTGCCCGGCGCGATGAACAACCGGTCCAACTCCTTCGACTGCCTCAGCTTCCACGCAATCGCATGTTCACGCCCGCCGCTGCCAATCAGCAATACATTCATAAGCCCGCTCCAAACCACCTTTCAACGAACTCAATGCCATCCCCCAATGGGGCGCCGGCCTCTTGCGAAGCAAAGGGCCGCATGCCCGCCGCCGGCAGCCACCCTACGCGCATACTCTACCAGACTCCCGTCCTATCCTCAACCACCCGCCCTCCACACACCGCGCTGTCATTCCCGCGAGGGTGGCGTCGGCGTCCAGTGGGCCTTGGTTCGGCTCGGTGGTACCGTCGAACCTTACGTCTTCCCTGTGGAGTTGATCCAGACCGGAGGCAGCCAGGGTCCGCCGTCCACCTGGACCTACTCGGTCCAGGACGCGGTCTACGGGCGGGCGATGGGCACGAACGTGGACCCGACGGCCTCCCCCCACCAGTGGCGGCGCCCGGCCGCCTGGCGCATGGCCCCGGCTACCCACGGCTACGCCCACTGGGACTCGTATGGGGGGTTCGTGCTGGGGTGGATCAACGAGATTCCCGTCTGAGGCGCCGCGAAGGTCTGGTTCTCCATGCCCGGTCACACGTTGGCCTCCCCCCGGAAAATGCCCCGTCCAGGCTTTCTTTTATGTCGGAGCCGGCTCGGACCCTGCGCAAGGCCGACTGTCTCGGAAAAGGCCAGCAGCGGGTCTCTTGGAGCATTCTGAGCAACCGCATTCAGGGCATCATGTACTTCTCAGCACCATCCCATAGAATCTCACGTCTAGACTTTCGGTATTGCAGGACGTTGCGAGCATTTCGCTTCCACTTGGGAATACTCGAACCAGGGCACTGAGGCTCATAGTCATCATCATCCAGCTTAATATGTCGTTCTACCAAGTCGTAGATCTGCGTTATGTGGACCCATGTTCCTCGGCGAAGATGTCCCTTCAATACTGCCCATATCTCTGGTAAGTGTGTCATTTGGGTTCGCTCCTATTCTCCATTCCAGAAGGCCCTATTCCAAGATGGCCTTCAAAAAGGCATCCGGCGGGTCAGCGTAGAAGACGATGTTCAGTTTTGTCGCCATTTCGTCCGGTAGGTC
>DSDB01000608.1 GCA_011057845.1 Phycisphaerales bacterium
CAATCTCAGAAGAAGCGCTTGAGGTATTCGATGCTTTTTCGGGCGATGGTCTCGGGGTCGGGGTCGTACTTGAAGGGTTCGACGCTGAGCCAGCCGTCGTAGTCGATGTCCTTGAGGCCCCGGGCGATCGGGGCGTAGTCGACGTCGCCCATGCCGGGGCCATAGAGGTTGGGGTCGTTGACGTGGAAATGGCCGACGTCGTCGGCCGTGATCGAGCGGATGATGTCGGCGACCGGGCGGCCTTCGGAACTCATCGCCTTGACATCCAGGTGGATGCGGAGGTTGGGATGGTCAATCTGGCGGACCATTTCCATGCCCTGCGTGACCGTGTTGATGAAATCGGTCTCGACGGGGCTCAGTGGCTCCAGGCAGATGGTGGCGTCCGCGCCGGCGGCGTGGTCCATCACCGAAGCCAGCATATCGGCCGCCCGCTTCCACGCCCCCTCGAAGGTCTGGCCGGGCAGCAGACTCCGCTGCTTGGGCGAACCCAGGACCATGACCTTGCCGCCGAGGTCCGCGCAGAGGTCGATGAGCACGTCCAGGTAATCGCGCGTCTTGGACCAGACGGCGTCGTCCGGGGTGGTCATGTGCAGCCCATCGGGCCCGGCAAAGAGCCAATGGAGGCCGACGACCTCAAGGCCGTGGTCTTCGACGGTGGTTCGTACCTGCCTGCGCTGCGCCGTGGAGATATCGGCCGCGTTCTTCCGCAGCGTAAAGGGCGCAATCTCCAGGCCATGATAGCCGAATCGGCCGGCGGCGGCGCAGACGTCCGCCACCGGCCGATTCCCAAACATCTCATTGCAGAACGCGAACTTCATGGTCAGATTTGCACGACGAACAAGTTGGGTGGCAGCCTTTCGCGCAGCGAAGGGCCGGCTCAATCCGGCCCTTGCCTTCGGCAAAGGCCGCCACCCCGACGCAATACCCACGATGCAAAACGAAATCAGACTTCATTCGGAACGATGAAGGGCTCGCGGTAGTTGCGCTTCAGGTACATATTGGCCATGTCGGCCATATCGCCGACAAACACCTCGGCCTCTGGATCGAAACTGAGCATCGGACCCATCGTGATAGGCTCCTTCTCCAGATCGACCTCGTTGACCTTCAGGTGCTCGACCATCCGGTCGAACGAATCGAGGAGGTGTTCATTCTCGATGGTATTGCGGGCCTCCTCGACGGACATCTTCCTGCCAAGCCGGTAGGAGACGTTGCCCATGTGGCACAGGGCGCTGGAGTAATGGCCCTTCTCGATGTCGGCGTTGAGGTGATTGACATCGTGCTTCTTGACGGCCTGGAGGAAGTTCTGGTGGTGACCGCCGCCGCCGCCGCCGCTGAAGCGTTTGTCGGTCCGCGTGTTGTCGTTGTTCCAGACATACCCGCCGCCGTCGCCCGCGGCCCAGTAGCCGCCTTCGCACTGCACCACCATGCCGACACCCGTGCCCGTGCGGGCCCAGCCATCCATCGATTTATCATCCTTCTTGCGAGGCAGACCCCGGACCTCGAAGATCAGCGGAACGGGCTTGTAGTCGAAGAACACAATCTGGGTGTTCGGGGTCTCGCCGGCGTCGTTGACGCGGAACCGCCCGCCGAAGCTCATCACGCGAGGCGCCAGTTTCGGATCGCCGAGCGCCCAGCGGCCCAGGTCCATCTCATGAATGCCCTGGTTGCCGAGGTCGCCGTTGCCCGTGTTCCACATCCAGTGCCACTTATAGTGCAGGTCCTTGCGGGTCAGGGGCAGCATATCGGCCGGCCCGCACCAGAGGTTGTAATCCACCGACGCCGGGACCGGGATGGGCCCGTTGGTGCCGTTGACGATACCGTTGGTCCCCTCGTACCGTCCCTTGTAGCAAAGCGAACGGACGCACTTGATCTCGCCGAGGTTGCCCTCCCGCAGCCACGCAAACGCCGCCGGATGCGCCTCGGAGGACCGTTTCTGCGTGCCGGTCTGGACAATACGGTCGTACTTGCGGGCGGCCTCGACCATTTTGCGGCCTTCCCAGATATTGTGGCTGACGGGCTTTTCGCAGTACATATCCTTGCCCGCCTGGCAGGCCCAGATGGTGGCCAGCGAATGCCAGTAGTTCGGCGTGGCGGTCGTGACGGCGTCGATCTCCTTGTCGTCGAACAGCTCGCGCATGTCGGTGTACGTCCTGAGCTGATAGCCGTTCTGCTTTTCGAATTCGGCGGCCCGTTTTTCGAGCTGCGAACGATCCGCGTCGCAGATGGCGACGAGCTTGGCGTCTTCGGCGCCGTGGAAGTATCGCATGTGGCCGCTGCCCTGGCCGCCGACGCCGATGACGGCGATTCGCAGTTGCTCATTGGCGCCGAGGACGCCCGTGGCGGGGCCATAGGCGGCCATGGCCGCCCCGGCCGCCGCGGCCGTCTTCATGAAACTTCGGCGAGTGAGATTCTTCATGGTTGATCCTTTCTTGCTGTCTACGGTTACGATAGTGTCGTTGCTGCACATCGCCCGGACCTCAGCGGGCGGAGGCGAATCTGGCATACTCCTCGGCCACTTTGCCCTGCGTGTCGTCGCCGGCATGGAAATAGAACCGCCACCTCCAGGTCAGGCGGCCGCCGGCCTCGATGGTGATATCGCCGGTTCCGGCGGGCTCCTTCTCAAAGTCATGAACGCCGAACGGGTTGGCGGCGAACAAACCATACGTGCGGACGTGCCACCAGGTGGGGTGCTTCGGGTTGGAGGGGTGGTCGAAGACGGCGACCCCCGTGACGTTGCCCTTGACGG